>CP062308.1 GCA_015134075.1 Candidatus Stammera capleta | reverse complement strand
TTATTATTATTATTATTTTATTTATTTTATATTTATAATATTTCTTTTGGTATAATTTTTTTTTTAATTATATTTTTATTTATTATAATTTTTTTTATATTTTTTTTTGATGGTACTAAATACATTATTTCTTTAAGTACATTTTCTAAAATATTTTTTAATCCTCTTGCTCCAGTTTTTTTTTTATATGCTTTATAAGCTATTTCTTTTAATGAATTTTCTGTAAATTTTAAATTTATATTTTCTAATTTAAATAAATATTTGTAATAACTTATTATTGAATTTTTTGGTTCAGTTAATATATTTCTTAGTGATTTTATATTTAATTTATTTATTTTTGTGATTATTGGTAATCTTCCTATAAATTCTGGTATTAATCCAAATTTTATTAAATCTTCTT
This sequence comes from Candidatus Stammera capleta, assembly GCA_015134075.1. Taxonomy (GTDB): domain Bacteria; phylum Pseudomonadota; class Gammaproteobacteria; order Enterobacterales; family Enterobacteriaceae; genus Stammera; species Stammera capleta_B. The sequence goes on along the minus strand of CP062308.1, from coordinate 282,959 downwards.
GTTCTATTTTTTTATATAAATTTGTTTTTTTTTTTATATATTTTGCATGAAATCCAATTTCATTATTTTTATATATTCTTTTTTTTATTATTTTATTTATACCGTTAAATGTTCCTGCACATATAAATAATATATTTTTAGTATTTATTTTTATAAATTCTTGTTGTGGATGTTTTCTTCCTCCTTTTGGAGGAACATAAGATATTGTTCCTTCTATTATTTTTAATAATGCTTGTTGAACTCCTTCTCCTGAAACATCTCTTGTTATTGATATATTTTTTGATTTTTTTGCTATTTTATCTATTTCGTCTATAAAAATTATTCCTTTTTCTGTTTTTTTTTTGTCAAAATTACATTTTTCAAGTAATCTTTGTATTATATTTTCTACATCTTCTCCAACATATCCTGCTTCTGTTAATGATGTTGCATCTGCTATTGCTATAGGAATATTTAAGATTTTTTCTATACTTTTTATAAGAAGAGTTTTTCCACTACCAGTAGGTCCTATTATTAATATATTTGATTTTATATTTGTATTATTTTTTTTTATATTATTATTTAATATTTTGTAATGATTATATATAGTTGTTGATAAAATTTTTTTAGCTTCATCTTGTTCTATTATATATTTATCTAATTTTTTTTTTATATATAAAGGTTTATATTTATTAGTATCAAAAAAAAATTTATTATTTTCTTTTTTTATAAATTTATTGAATATATATATACATTTTTTACATATACTAATATTTTTATTTGTAATAATTTTATTAATTTCTTTTTCTGTTTCACAAAATGAACATTTTTTAAATATATTATTTTTTTTTTCTATATACATATATTTTAAATTTTATTAAAAGATTTTTTATTAATAATTATATTATCTATTATTCCATAATTTAGTGCTTTTTTAGGGGATAAAAATTTATCTCTTTCTATATCTTTTTTAATTATATTTATATTTTTTTCAGTTTTTTCTGATAGTAATTTTATTATTTTTTTTTTTATTTTTATTATTTCTTTGGCTTGTATTTCTATATCTGTAGCTTGTCCTTTAAAACCACCTAAAGGTTGATGTATCATAATTCTAGAATTTGGAAGACTAAATCTTTTTTTTTTTTTTCCACATGCTAATAATATTGAAGCCATAGAACATGCTTGTCCAATACAAATTGTGTTTACATCTGGATTTATAAATTCCATTGTATCGTATATTGACATTCCAGATGTTATTATTCCTCCTGGAGAATTTATGTATAAATATATGTCTTTATCTTGATCTTTTGATTCTAAATATAATAATTGTGATATTATTGAAGAAGACATATCATCATTTATATATCCTGTTAAAAATATTATTCTATTTTTCAATAATTTATCATAAATATTAATATAATTTTTTTCGTTATACATTTTAATTATTATTTTTTATATATATATTATGTATTATTTTATTAATTAATTTATAGCTATTTAAATATCCAAATTTTTTTGATAATAAAATACTTTCATTTATTATTACTTTATATGGTAATATTTTATTTATTTTTAACTCATATATAGCTATATATAATATAGCATATTCTATATTTCCTATATATTTTGTTTTTTTATAAATATTTGATGAAATAATATTTTTTATATATTTTATATTTTTTTTTATTCCTTTTATTATTTTTTTTAAATATAATAAATCTATTTTTTTAAATATTTCTGGTTTTATTTTTTTAAATTCTTTTAATTTTAATTCTATATTTTTTTTATATTTAAGTATTTTTCATGAATATATTATTTGTATTGCTACTTCTCTAGTTTTTTGTTTTTTTTTATAATTCAATTTATATCCTTTATTTATTTATTATGACGAAATATTATTCTTCCTTTTTTTATATCATAAGGTGTAATTTCTACTGTTACTTTATCTCCAGTTAATATTCTTATATAATTTTTTCTTATTTTTCCTGATATATGAGCTATTATATTATAACCATTTTCTAATTTTACTTTAAATGTTGTGTTAGGTAAAGTTTCTAATACAACACCTTTTATTTCTAAATTTTTATTTTCTTTCATATTTTTATTTATTTTTTATTTTTTTCTAAATATTTTATTATATCTAATGCAGCTATACATCCTGAAGATGATGCTATTATTGCTTGTTTGTATTTTTCATTTGTTACATCACCAGCTGCAAATATTCCTTTTATATTTGTCATTGATTTATATTTATTTTTTTTATAATTTATTTTTATAAAATTATTTTTATCTAATTTTATAATTTTTTTAAATATTTTAGTATTAGGTTTATGTCCTATAAATGTAAATAATCTTGATATATTTATTATTTTTTTTTTTTTTTTTATATTCGATTTTATTTCTATGTTTTTAATTTTATTGTTTTTATAGTTAATTTTTTTTAATAAATAATTTTTAAAAAGAATTATTTTTCCTTCTTTAATTTTTTTATATATTTTTTTTATTAAATATTTTTCTGAAGTAAAAAAATTTTTTCTATGAATAAGAAATATTTTTTTAACTATTTTACATAAAAATAATGTTTCTTCAATAGCTGTGTTACCTCCTCCTATTATTGCTATTGTTTTATTTTTATAAAAATATCCGTCACATGTTCCACATGTAGATATTCCTTTTTTATAAAATTTATTTTTTATTTTTATTTTTTTTGCATTTAATCCTGTTGATATTATTACTGCTTTTGATATATATGTATTATATAATCCTTTTAATATGAAATAGTTATTTTTAATTTTAAAATTAATTATATTATCATATATTATATTTGTTTTAAATTTTAATGTTTGTTTTTTTATATTTTTTATTATATTATAACCAGATATTCCTCTATATTCTCCTGGTCAATTATCTATTTTTTGTGATTCTATTAATTGTCCTCCTAGTGTATTTCCTGTTATTAATATAGGATTTAATTCAGCTCTACTTAAATATATAGAGGCTGTTAATCCTGCTATTCCAGATCCTATAATTAAAACTTTGTTTTTTATCATTATTTATTTATTTAAAATTTGTTTATTTTTTATATATATATTATTATAAATTTATTATATATTAATTATATTAATTAGTAATTATGTTTTTATTTTTTTTAAATTATATTTATGTTTAATATGAGTTTTTTTTTAAAAAATATTGATTTTTTTATCAAAAAGATAAAAATTAGAGATAAAAATTTTAATTTTAGTATTTTTTTTAAAATTTTTTATAGATATAGATTTTTTAAAAATAATATAGAATTATTACAAAATAAACGTAATATTTTAATTAAAAAAGCTTTTTTTTATAAAAATAAAAAAAATGATTTTTTATATATAAAATATTTTTTAAAATTAATTAAATTTAATATTATTTTAAATAAAAAAAAGTTTATTAAAATATTTAATATTTTTAATAAGTTTTTTTTATGTTTACCTAATATTCCAGATGATAGTGTTCCTATAGGAATTGATGATACTTTTAATAAAGTTTTATATAAATGAGGAAATATTAAGTCTTATAAGTTTAAATTAATTGATCATATAAAATTTGAGAAAAAAAATAATTTAATTAATTTTAGTGATGCTTGTATGATAAGTGGTTCTTGTTTTTCTGTAATTAAAAATGATTTTGCTTCTTTATATAGAGCTATTTCTCAATTTATGATGGATTTTCATGTAGAAAATAATTATTCTGAGATATATGTTCCTTATATAGTAAAAGAAGAATGTTTATATAATACTGGCCAATTACCAAAATTTAGAAATAATTTATTTTATGTTTATTCAAAAAAATATAAAGATAAATTAGTTTTAATACCTACTTCTGAAGTATCTTTAGTTAATTTATGTAAAAATAAAATATTTAATGAATTAGATTTACCTATTAAGTTTGTTTCTAATACTCCTTGTTTTCGTTTTGAGTCTAAATCTTATGGTTATAATAATAGAGGTTTAATAAGATTAAATCAATTTGATAAAGTCGAAATAATTCAAATTGTTAAACCTAATGAATCAATGAAATATTTAGAAAAATTAACTATATATGCTGAATCTATTTTGAAAAAATTAGATTTACCTTATAGAAGAGTTTTATTATCTTCTGGTTCTATGAGTTTTAGTTCTTCAAAAACATATGATATTGAGGTATGGTCTCCTGTAAGTAAATCATATATAGAAGTTTCTTCTTGTTCTAATACTCTTGATTTTCAATCAAGAAGACTTAATATTAAATATAGAAGTATTAAATCTAAAAAAAAAATTTTTCCTCATATTTTAAATGGTTCTGCGTTAGCTATAGGAAGAACTTTTGTTGCAATAATAGAGAATTATCAAATTAATAAAAATACTATTAAAATTCCTGATGTTTTAGTTCCATATATTAAAAAAAAAAATATTTTTTTAAATTAAAATTTATATTTATGTTTATTAAATTTTCTGTAGCTCCTTTATTAAATTATACTGATAAACATTGTCGTTATTTTTATAGTTTATTTACTAAATATATTAGATTATATACTGGAATGGTGCATGTATCTTCTTTTTTAAGAAGGTTTAATAAAAAAAAATTATCTTATAATAATTTATATAATAAATGAACAGCAATACAATTTTGTGGAAATAATTATATTGATTTTTATAATTGTTCTAAAATATCTTTTAATTTAGGATTTAATGAAATTAATTTAAATATTGGTTGTCCATCAATTAATGCTAAAAATGGTAAATTTGGATATTTTTTAAATGATTTATCTAAAATAATAGATTGTTTAAATTATATTAAATTAGGATCTCCTAATATTGTTTTATCAGTTAAACATCGTATTAATAAATTATATTCTTATGAAAAAATTTTGGATTTCGTAGGTAATATATCTTTATATACATCTTGTAATATATTTATAATTCATGCTAGGACTATTTTAAATAAAAATTTTAATACTAAAAAAAATTTATTTACTCCTATTATGTACGATATAGTTTATAAATTAAAAAAAGATTTACCTCATTTAAATATTATAATTAATGGTGATATAAAAGATATTATATCAATAGATAATCATTTAAAATATGTTGATGGTGTTATGATTGGTAGAGGAGTTTATTATAATCCTTTGATTTTATTTCAAATAGATGATTATTTTAAAAATAAAAAAATTATTTTAGATAGTTTTTTAATTAATAATGATAAATCTTTTTTTAGTGAAAAAATAATTTCGAAAATAAAAAATATATTTTTAAATTTATATAAATATATTAAAAAAAATATTTTAATAAAAAAAAATTTTAATCCTATTTCTGTTTTAAGACATGTTATATATATGTTTAAAAAATTTAGAAATTCTTCTTTTTATCGTAATAGAATTATAAAATCTTCATATATTTTTAATAGTTTTAAAAATTATAATGATTTTGAATATTTTTTATTTAAAAATTTATTAAATTAATTAATTTTTAAAATTATTTTTTTACTACATTTAAAATAAATTATATTATTTTTTTTTTTTTTTAAAAAAAATTTAAAGTTTGTTTGTATATTTTTTTTATATATATTAAAATATCCAAAATTTTTTATTTTTATTTTTTTTTTTTTTTTTAAACTTATCTTAATAAATTTTATTAAATTATTTATTATAATTATTATATTTTTTTTTGTAATATTTTTATTTTTTTTTTTTATTTTTTTTGTTAATAATATTTTATTAATCATTATTTATTTATTTTAGCTTTTTTAAATGCTTCTATCATTGTGCTAAAACATTGTTTTTTATTTATTTTTTTTATATTTTTTTTATTTATATATATATTTAAATTAATTATTCTTTTTTTAATATCTATATCTATTATTTTATTTTTTAATTTATCTCCTACTTTAATATTTTTTATTATTTTTTTGTTTTTTTCTTTGTCTATTTTAATGTATCCTTCAATTCCATCTTTTGATATTATATAAATATTTTTTTCATTAATTTTAGTAACTTTTGTTTTTATTAATTTATTTTTTTCTTTAAATTTTATATATTTTTTTAAAGGATCTTCTTGTAATTTTTTTACACTTAAAGATACTCTTTCTTTGTTAGAATCAATTTGTATTATTGATGCTTTAATTTTATTTCCTTTTTTATATTTATTTTTTATTTCTTTTTCATTAATTTTTAATCATGATAAATCTGATAGATATATTAATCCGTCTATATTATTATTTATTTTTAAAAATATTCCGAAATTTGTTATAGATTTAATTATTCCTGTTATTATATCTCCTTTTTTATGTTTTTTAATAAATTCAATTCATGGATTAATTTTACATTGTTTAATTCCTAATGATATTCTTCTTTTTTTTTTGTCTATATTTAATATTATTGCTTCTGTTATATCTCCTATTTTAAATATTTTAAATGGATTTATATTTTTATTTTTTCAATCCATTTCTGATATATGTACTAATCCTTCTATACCTTCTTTTATTTCTATGAAACATCCGTAATCTGTTAAATTTGTTATTTTTCCTTTTATTTTTGTTTTTGGTGGATATTTTTTATCTATTTTATCTCATGGATCTTTTGTTAATTGTTTTAATCCTAAAGATACTCTAGTTTTTTTTTTATCAAATTTAATTATTTTAGTTTTGATTTTATCTCCTATTTTTATTATTTCTTTTGGATGTTTTATTCTTTTTCAAGATATATCTGTTATATGTAGTAATCCATCTATTATTCCTAAATCTATAAATGCTCCATAATCAGTTAAATTTTTTACAGTTCCTTCTAAAATTGCTCCTTTTTTTATATTTTTTAATAATTTTTTTCTTTCTTGATTATTTTCACTTAATATTACTGCTTTTCTTGATAAAACTATATTGTTTTTTTTCTCGTCTAATTTAATTATTTTAAATTCTAATTTTTTTCCTTGTAAATTTGATGTGTTTTTTATTTGTTTAATATCTATTAAAGATCCTGGTAAAAAAGCTTTTATTCCCTCTATATCTACAGTTAATCCTCCTTTTACTTTTCCGTTTATTGTTCCTTTTATTATTAAAGAATTTTTATATGATTTTTTTATAATATTTCATGTTTCATATTTTTTTGCTTTATCACGAGATAATATTGTTTCTCCTCATTCTCCTGCTATTTTATCTATTGATAATTCAACTATATCATTTTTTTTTATGTTTGTTATTCCTTCGGAATTTTTAAATTGTTCTATTGGTATATATGATTCTGATTTTAGCCCTGCATCTATTATTACAATATTATTTTTTATTTTTATTATTTTTCCTTTAATTATTGATCCTAATTTAATATTTTTTTTTATTGATTTTTTAAATAATTTTTTAAATGATTCATTCATATTATTATAAATAATTGTTATTGTTAGTTTTAAAAATTAATATCATCAAAATCCATTGATAGTTCTTCTTTTTTAGAAGAATTATTTGATATTTTTTTATTATTTTTTTCTTCTAAATGATTTTTTTTTTTATTTATATTATTATTTTTTTTTCCTAATATTTGCATTGTTCCATTTATACTTACTATTATTTCTGTTGTATATCTTTCATATCCTTTTTTATCTTGTCATTTTCTAGTTTGTAATGATCCTTCTATATATACTTGTGAACCTTTATTTAAATATTCTGCTGCTATTTCTGCTAATTTTCCGAATAAAACTACTTTATGTCATTCTGTTTTTTTTTTATTTTCTCCTGTATTTTTATCTTTTCATGTATTTGATGTAGCTATACTTAAATTTACAACTGTTTTTCCATTTGTTGTATATCTTATTTCTGGTTTTTGTCCAAGATTACCAATTAATATAACTTTATTTATACCTTTATTAGCCATATTTAAAATTTAATATTTAAATTTATAGAATTATTTTTTTAATTATAAATTAAATATTTGTAAAAATATATATTTAATTATTTATTTATTTAGTTATATTCATTAGGTGCATAATTATCAAATCTTGATATATTTCCATTAAATGTTAAATATATTGTTCCTGTTGGACCGTTTCTTTGTTTTCCTATTATTATTTCTGATATACCTTTCATATTTGAATTTTCATTATATAATTCTTCTCTATATATAAATATTATTAAATCTGCATCTTGTTCTATAGAACCTGATTCTCTTAAATCTGAATTTATAGGTCTTTTATCTATTCTTTGTTCAGATGATCTATTTAATTGAGATAATACAATTATTGGTATTTTTAATTCTTTTGCTAATAATTTTAATGATCTTGATATATCAGCTATTTCTAAAGATCTATTTTCAAGATGTGTGGATGATTTCATTAATTGTAAATAATCTATCATTACTAAACTTAATCCATTATTTTCTTTATATATTTTTCTTGTTTTTGATTTTATATTTGTTGGTGTTATATTACATGAATCATCTATAAAAATATTATTTTTTTTTTCTAATATATTTATTGTATTTATTATTTTTTTTCAATCATTATTAGTTAAATTTCCTGTTTTTATTTTTTTTTGTTCTATTCTTGATATAGAAGAAATTATTTTTGTTATTATTTGTTCTGAAGACATTTCTAATGTAAATATTAGTACAGGTTTTTTATTATTTATTGATATATTTTCACATATATTTATAGCTAATGTTGTTTTACCCATTGATGGTCTACCAGCTATAATTATTAAATCTGAATTTTGTAATCCTGATGTTTTTTTATTTAAATCTATAAATCCGGTATCTTTTCCTGTAATTTCATATTTTGGATTATTATATAATTTTTTTAATTTTTTTTTTGTTTTTTTTAATATTACATTTATATTTTTTGGTATATCATTATTATAAAGATTTTTTTCTGATATTTTTAATATTTTTGATTCTGCAAAATCTATTATATCTTTTATATTTTTTTCTTTTGGATTAAAACTTATTGTTATTATTTTATTTGCTGTATTTATTATTTCTCTTGTTATTGATTTTTCTTTTATTATTTCTGCATAATATTTTATATTTGTTATATTTGGTATATTTTGTGATATTTCTGCTAAATAGTTAAAACCTCCTATATATTTTAATTTTTTTTTTTTTTCTAATGATTCTGATAATGTTATTAAATCTATTGGTTTATATGATTCAAATAATTTTTGCATTTCTATAAATATTAATTGATGTGATTTATAAAAAAAATCTGAATAATTTATTATTTCAAATATTTCTTCTCATTTTTTATTATTTAACATTAATCCTCCTAATACTGATTGTTCAGCTTCCATAGAGTAAGGAGGAATATGTAGATTTTTTTTAAATTCATTAAATAATATTTTTTTATTTTTTTTTATATTCATGTTTTATTTTTTTATATTTATTTATTATTATATAATTTATTTATTTTATTTTTTTATATAAAAAATATTTATTAGATTGTGTATTTTTTTTTTTTATAATTGTTCATTTTTTTGATATTTTAATTTTGTTATTTTTATTTGTTTCTATATATATTAATGATTTTTTTTTACATAATTTATTTTTTTCAATATTATATATTGTTTTATTTATTAAATTTTTATTATTATAAGGTGGGTCTATAAATATTATATCAAATTTAATTTTATTTTTTTTTTTTAATCATGTTAATGAATTTATATTTATTAATTTATATTTTTTTTCTTTTAATTTTAAGAAATTATTTTTCATATTTATAAATATTTTAAAATTTTTTTCTAAAGATATAACATATTTAGCTCCATTTGATATAGCTTCTATTCCTAATATTCCAGATCCAGCAAAACAATCTAGACATATTTTATTTTTTATATTTGGTTTTAGTCATGAAAATAGTGTTTTTTTAATTTTAGACATTGTTGGTTTTAATATATTTTTATTAATTATTTTTATTTTCATTCCTTTATATTTTCCGTATATTATTTTCATATATTTTTTATATTTTATTTTTTATATATATAAATCCCTTTTATTTAATGTTTTTTTATATTAAAATATTTTGTATATTTATTTATTTAAATGTTTATTATATTTTAATTTTTAATTTTTATTATATTATATTAATTAGTATTATGGTAATGAGTATTTTAGATTCTAGTTTTTTAAGTTTTAATAGTTTAAATTCTTATATATATAAAATTAATTTATGACCTGTTTTATCTTTGGAAAAAGAACATAAATTAATTGATAGATTTTATTATTTAGGTGATTTAAAATCTGCAAAAGAATTAATTTTATTTCATTTAAAATCTGTTGTATATTTAAGTAAAAATTATTCAGGATATGGTTTATCACAAGCTGATTTAATACAAGAGGGAAATATTGGTTTAATGAAAGCTGTTAGGAAATTTAATCCTTTTTTTGGTGTTAGATTAATATCTTTTGCTATTCATTGAATAAGAGCTGAAATACATAATTATATTTTAAAAAATTGAAAAATAGTTAAAATAGCTACAACAAAATCACATAGAAAATTATTTTTTAATTTAAGAAAAATAAAAAAAAATATAGGTTGATGTTCTAAAAATGAAATAAAGTTTGTTTCTAAAAAATTAAATGTTTCTATAAAGGATGTTTTAGAAATGGAATCTAGAATGTTTTCTAAAGATATTATGATTGATTTTCCTCAAAAAATTAATAATGAATTTAAAACTAATTTTAATTTAATTGATAAATATTCTGATTTTGCAAATAATTTAGAAATAATAAATTGAAGAAAATATATTACAAGTAAACTTAAATTAGCTTTAAATTTATTAGATAAAAGAAGTAAATTTATAATAGTTTCTAGGTGGTTAAATAATAAAAAAAAAGTTACTTTAAAAAAGTTAGCTGATTATTATAATGTTTCAGCTGAAAGAATTAGACAATTAGAAAAAACAGCTATGAATAAAATAAAAGTTGTTTTACAAAAAAAATAATTTATTAATATAATTTATAGGTTTTTTGTGACTACTATATTAAGTGTTAGAAAAGATAATTTAGTTGTTATGGGTGGAGATGGTCAAGCAACGTTTGGTAATTCTATAATGAAAAGTAATGTAAAAAAAGTAAGGAGATTATATTTTAATAAGGTTTTAGCTGGTTTTGCTGGAGGAACAGCAGATGCTTTTACTTTATTTGAATGTTTTGAAAAAAAACTTGAAATGTATCAAGGTCATGTAATTAAATCTGCTGTTGAATTAGCTAAAGATTGAAGAACTGATAGAACATTAAGAAGATTAGAAGCTTTATTAGCAATTACAGATATTAAATATTCTTTAATAATTACAGGAAATGGTGATATAATTCAGCCTGAAAATAATTTAATTGCTATTGGTAGTGGTGGATGTTATGCTCTTTCTTCAGCTAGAGCTTTATTAGAAAATACTAATTTAAATGCTCGTGTTATAGTAGAAAAATCTTTATCAATATCAGCAGATATATGTTTATATACTAATCATTTTTTTACTATTAAAGAGTTAAATTATTAATTTTATTAGGTTAATTAAATGTATAAAGAAATGACTCCTAAACAGATTGTTAATGAATTGAATAAATTTATTATAGGTCAAGATAATGCTAAAAAAGCTGTAGCTATAGCTTTAAGAAATAGATGACGTAGAATGCAATTGAATGAATATTTTAGAAATGAAATTACTCCTAAAAATATATTAATGATAGGTCCGACTGGAGTTGGTAAAACAGAAATAGCTAGACGTTTAGCTAAATTAAGTAATTCTCCTTTTATAAAGGTAGAAGCTACAAAATTTACTGAAGTTGGTTATGTAGGTAAAGAAGTTGATTCTATAATTAGAGATTTAGTAGATTATGCTGTAAAAATGATAAAAATTAAACAATTAAAAATTAATTCTTTAAAAGCAAAAAAATTAGCAGAAGATAGAATTTTAAATATATTAATTATTAATTTAGATAAAAAAATAGATAAAAAAGATGATCAACAATATATTATGACTAAAGAATCAATTTTAAATAAATTACGTAATGGTGATTTAGATAATCAGTACATAGATATTGATATTAATGTTCCTACATTAGGAATAGAAATTATGTCTCCTCCTGGAATGGAAGAAATGACTAATCAACTACAATCTATTTTTAAAAATATTAGTGGTAGAAAAAAGAAAATTCGTAAGTTAAAAATTAAAGATGCTTTAAGGATATTAATAGAAGAAGAGTCTGCTAAATTAATAAATTATGATGATTTAAAAAGAAATGCAATTGATTTAGTTGAACAACAAGGAATTGTTTTTATTGATGAAATAGATAAAGTTTGTAAAAGAGGTGAATCTTCTGATGCTGGTATTTCTAGAGAAGGTGTTCAAAGAGATTTATTACCTTTAGTTGAAGGTTGTACTGTCTCTACTAAATATGGTGTTGTTAAAACGGATTATATATTATTTATAGCTTCTGGATCATTTCAATTTTGTAGTCCTTCTGATTTAATTCCAGAATTGCAAGGAAGATTACCTATAAGAGTTGAATTAAAAGCTTTAACTTCTCATGATTTTGAAAAGATATTAGTTGAACCTGATATTTCTATAACTTTACAATATAAAAAATTATTAGGAGTTGAAGGTGTAAATATTAAATTTACTAATGATGGTATAAAATCTTTAGCTAAAATTTCTTGAAAAATAAATGAAACAACTGAGAATATAGGAGCAAGAAGATTACATACAGTATTAGAAAAATTAATGGAAGATTTATCATATAATGCTAATGAATATTATGGTAAATCTATTACTATAGATTCTAATTATGTTAAATCTAAATTAGATAGTTTAATGATTAATGAAGATTTAAGTAAATTTATATTATAAATATTTATTTTAATAATTTTAATAAAATATATATTTACATATTTTTAAATATTAATATTATATTATTAATAATATTTATTTTTATAAATTATATATTTATTATTTTTATTTAATATAATATAATTATTTTATGAAAAAAAAAATTTGAGATAAAAAAATAGCTATTAAATTAGCTTTAAAAGAAAATATTATATTAAATAATATTCATTGAAAAATAATTTTTTATGTAAGAAATTTTTATTTTAAAAATAAAGTATTTCCTAATACAAGAAATATTTTATTTTTTTTAAATAAAAAAAAAAATTATTTTGATAGTATATTTTTATTTAAATTATTTCCAAAAGGTATTATAAAACAATGTAGTAAAATTGCTTGTTTGCCTGATTATGTTAGTTGTTTTTAATATAAATTAAATTTATTATAATTTTATGAAAAAAAAAATACATCCTTTATTATTTTTTATAAAAGTTAATTGTGCTTGTGGTAACATTATTAATATAAAATCTGTTTTAAATAAAAATTTTTCTATAGATGTATGTTATAAATGTCATTCTTTTTATACAGGAAAACAAAAAATTATAGATAAAAAAGGTAGAATGAATATTTTAAGAAAAAGATTTGATAAAATTAATTTTAAATTTTAAATTTATATTTTTTTTTTAATATTTATTCCTAATTTTTTAAATTTTTTAAATACATTTTCATATCCTCTATATATATAATTATAATTTCTTAAAATTGTTGTTCCTTCTGCTATACAACCTGCAATAATTAAACTTATTGTTGATCTTAAATCTGTTCCATTTATATTTTTATTTCCATATATTTTTTTTTTTCCTTTACAATATAATGTATTATTTTTTATAATTATATCTGCTTTCATTTTTTTTAATTCTATAGCATGTGAAAATCTATTTATAAATATATTTTCTTTAATTATACTATTTCCATTAGATATACAATTTAATACTGTAAATTGTGGTTGTAAATCTGTTGGAAAATATGGATATGGATTAGTAATTATATTTAATGATTTTGGTCTTTTATTTTTCATATCTAAATTTATAAAATCATTTCCTATTTTTATTATAGCTCCACATTTTTTTAATTTTTTTATTAATGATTTTAAAAAAAAATGATTTGTATTATAACATAATATTTTACCTCTAGAAGCAGCTGCTGCTATTAAGTAAGTACCTGTTTCTATTCTATCTGGAATAATTGTATGTTTTCCTCCATTTAATTTTTTTACACCTTCTATTATTATTTTATTTTTTATTTTTTTTATTTTTGCTCCAATTTTATTTAAAAAATTTATTAAATCATCTATTTCTGGTTCTTGAGCACTATTATATATAGTTGTTATTCCAATTATTAATATTGAAAATAATATTGCTGTTATTGTAGCTCCAACACTTATTTTATTAAATTTAATTATTTGTGGAGTTAATTTTTTTTTTATTTCTATAGTTATATTATTTTTGTTTATATTTATTTTTGATCCAAATTTTTTTCATACATATATGTGTAAATTAATTGGTCTTTCTCCTATATTACAACCTCCAGGTTTATTAATTTTTATTTTTTTGTTTCTTATTAATATTGGACTTACTAATCAAATTGATGCTCTTATTTTATTTATTAATTTTGGTTGATATGTATTATTATTTATATATTTTGAGTTTATTATATAATTATTATTTTCTTTTTTTATATTAACTCCTATTTTTTTTAATAATTCAATAGTTACATTTATATCTTTTAAATTTGGTAAATTTTTTATTTTTATATTTTCTGAGCTTAATAATGTAGAAAATAATATTGGTAAAGCTGAATTTTTTGATCCAGATATATTAATATCTCCTGATATAATATTTGGTCCATTTATTATTATTTTTTTTTTTTTCATTTATATTTTTATTAATTTTAATATTTTTATTAATTCATTTGGTTCCAATGAAGAATTTCCTATTAATAATCCATCTATATTATTATTATTTATTATTTCATTTGCATTTTTATGATTAATAGAACCTCCATATATAAATTTTATTTTTTCTTTATTTTTTTTATATATATATTTTTTTATATTTTTACATATATTTATTATATGTTTTATATTTGCTACTTTTCCTGTTCCGATAGATCATATTGGTTCATACGCTATAATTATATTTTTTGTTGATATTTTATTTTTTATTATTGTATTTTTAATTTGTGATATACATACATCTATACTTTTTTTATTTATATAATTATTTATATTTTCTCCAATACATATTATTGGTATAATATTGTTTTTTTTAGATATTATTATTTTTTTTGTTATATTTTTATCATTTTCATTATGATTTTTTCTTCTTTCTGAGTGTCCTATTATTATATATTTTATTTTTAGATCTTTAATCATTAAAATTGATGTTTCTCCTGTAAATGATCCTTTTAAATTTATATCTATATTTTGGCATGTTAGTGTTATTTTTTTGTTTATTTTTTTTTTTAAATAATATAAATATATTGTTGGAGGTGATATAGATAATTCTATTTTTTTAAAATTATTTATTTCTTTATTTATTTCTTTAGAATATTTTTTTATAAAATTTATATTTCCATTTAATTTTCAGTTAGCTATTATTATTTTTTTCATTTTTTTTTTGATAAATTAAAATATATTTTATATTATATATAAATATGTTATATATTTATAATATATGTTTTTAAAATAAAAATAAATGAGTTTATATTATGAATTATTTTCATAAATCTCCTTTTTTAGATAAAATAAAAGATTTTTTAAATATTAAGAAAAATGGAGTATATATAGATTGTACTTTTGGTTGTGGAGGTCATTCAAAAGAAATTTTGAATAATTTATGTAAAGATGGGAAAGTTTTTTCTTTTGAATTAGATCCTAAATCTTTTTTTTTAGGTAAGAATTTAATAAATGATAATCGTATTACATTAATAAATGATAATTTTATTAATTTAAGAAAATATATTTGTGATTTTAATTTATTAAATAAAGTTAATGGAATTATATTTGATTTAGGTATATCTAGTTATCAACTTAATGATAATAGTAGAGGTTTTTCTTATTTAATTAATGGTCCTTTAGATATGCGTATAAATCAAAATAATGGATTTTCTTTAAAAGAAATATTTTTAAAATCTAAAAAAAAAGATATTTTAAATATTATTAGAAAATATGGAGAAGATTCTTATGCAAAAAAAATATCTGATAAAATTTTTTTTTATAAAAAAAAAAATAAGTTAAATAATACTTTTGATTTATCTAAAATAATTGATTCTGTTATAAAAAAAAAAAATAATTTTAAAAATAAATCTAGAATTTTTCAGTCTTTTAGAATTTTTATAAATAATGAATTAAAATTTTTATATAAAGGATTAGAAGAATCTTTTAAAGTTTTATCTAAAAATGGAAGAATAGTTGTTATAAGTTTTAATTCTTTAGAAGATAGAATAGTTAAAAATTTTATTAGAAATAAATCCAATAATAATGATTTTTTTTTATATAAAATTCCTTTAACAAAAAATCAAATTAATAAATTTAATCCTATTAAAATGATTAATTTAGGTAAATATAAACCTTCTTTACAAGATATTAAAAATAATAACAGAATAAGAAGTGCTATATTAAGAGTTGCTGAAAAAATTTAGTTTATAAATTTGTTTATAAGAGGTTTTTTTGAAAAAAAAAAATATAAATGTTTTTTTATCAAAATATTTTAATTATTTAGAATTACCTAATATATATGTATTAGATATAAAATATAATAGTTGTTTAGTAAAAAAGTATGATTTATTTATAGCTGTAAAAGGTCTTAATTTAGATGGAAAAATTTTTATTTTTGATGCTGTATATAATGGTGCAATTTCTGTATTAACTTATTCAGATATTAAAGATAAATCGTATTATTTTTATGATACAAAATATAATATATTTATATTTTATTTATGAGATTTAAATTTTTTGTTATCTTATATTGCTGCTGATTTTTATGGTAATTTTAGTAAAAAAATTCCAATTTTAGGTATTACTGGAACTAATGGTAAAACTACTGTTACTAGTTTTTCATCTCAGTGATTAGATATATTAGATTATAAAAGTTGTTTATTAAGTACTATTGGAAATGGTTTTTATAATAATTTATCTTATTCATTGAATACTACAAGTTCTCCAATTGATATATATAGAAATTTAAGAGATTATTATAATCTTGGTTCTGAATTTATTTCAATGGAAGTATCTTCTCATTCTTTAAGTCAATATAGAGTTGAATCATTATTTTTTTCTGCTGCTGTTTTTACAAATCTTACTTTAGATCATTTAGATTATCATATAAATTTTAAAAATTATGAATTAGCTAAGTGAAGATTATTTTCTGAGTTTAAAATTAATAATTTAATAATTAATATAGATGATAATATAGGATATAAATGATATAAAAAAATATTTTCTTATAAAGTTATCCCTGTTACTTTTAATAAATTCAAAATAAAATCATTTAAATATAGATGATTATATGTTAAATATATAAAATATTTTGGTTTTTTAAAAAAAATTTATTTTAATTCTTATTGAGGAAATGGTATTTTAAATATTTTTTTTATTGGATATTTTAATATTAAAAATTTATTATTATCTTTTGTTTCTTTATTATCTTTAGGTTTTAATTTTAAAGATTTAATTTATAATAGTAAGTATTTATCTTTGCCTGAAGGTCGTATGGAATTTTTTAAAAATAGTAATAAAAGTACTCCTTTAGTTATTGTTGATTATGCTCATACTCCAGATGCTTTAAAAAATGTTTTAATTGAATCTAGAAAATATTGTTTGGGAAATTTATGATGTATTTTTGGTTGTACTGGAAATAGAGATAAAAGTAAAAGATCATTAATGGGATTTATAGCTAATAAATATTCTGATTATGTTGTAATTACAAATGATGATTTATATTCTGAAAATGAATTATCTATATTAAAAGATATAAAATTAGGTATAAATAATTTTAATAATGTATACATTATTTTAAATAGAATTTTAGCTATTAAATTTGCTATAAAGAATTCTTTTAGTAATGATGTTATTTTAATAGCAGGTAAGGGTCATGAAAGATTTCATATTTTATATAATAAAAAAATAAAATATAGTGATAGATATTTAGTTAATAAATTATTAGGAATAAATAAATGCTAAAATATATAAATTTATATAAATTATCAAATATAATTGATGGAATATTAATAGGAAAAAATATATATGTTAGTAATATTTCTATAGATACTCGTAAAGATAATATAAAAAATTCTGTTTTTATTGTTATAAAAGGTAATTATGATATTAATTTTTTATGTTTTGATGCTATAAAAAAAGGAGCTATTGCTTTAATAGTTGAATCTTTTTATAATTATAATATTTCTCAATTACTAGTTAAAAATACAAATATAGCTTTGGGAAAAATAGGTTTATGATTAAGAAAAAAGAGTAATGCTAAATTTTTTTGTTTAACTGGTTCTACAGGAAAAACATCCGTAAAAGAAATTACGTCTAATATTTTTAAACAATTTGGTAAAATATTATATAATTACAAAAATTTTAATAATGATTTAGGTGTTCCTACTACTTTATTAAAATTGTATAATGAAAATTATAAATATGTTATTTTAGAATTAGGAGGTAATTGTATTGGTGATATTAAATATTTATCAAGTATTTGTTTACCTAATGTATCTTGTATAACTAATATATCTTATTCTCATTTAGTTGGATTTAAAAATTTTACTAATATTATAAAAGATAAGATTAATATATTAAAATATTTAGATAATAATGGTATTATTATATTAAATAGGTGTTTTTTATATAATTTTTTTTTAAATAAATATTTTTTAAATAAAAAAATTTTATTTTATTCTTTTTTTAAAAATAAAAAATCTATTGTTTATATAAAAAAATATAAATTATATGTTAATGGAAGTAGAATTATATTAAGTACTATTTATGGTAATATTAATATATTTTTAAAACTTTTAGGTTTTCATAATATTTTAAATGTTTTGACATCTGTTGCATTATCTTTATCTGTTAGTAATAATTTGAAAGATATTAAAATTGGTCTAGAAAGTTTTAATCCTATTAAAAGAAGATTATATCCTATTTTTTTAAAAAAAAATAAATTAATATTAGATGATACTTATAATTCTAATCCTCGATCATTATATTTTAGTCTTATTTTTTTAAATAAATGTATTGGTTATAAGATTTTAGTTGTTAGTGATATGGCTGAATTAAGTTATTTATCTGTTTATTTTCATATTAAAATTGGTTTTTTTATTAAAAAATTTTTAAATATAGATTTAGTATTAAGTATAGGAAAATATAGTTATTTACTAAGTAAGTACAGTTGTATTGGTAAACATTTTTATAATTTTAATGATTTAATATTTTATATTAAAAAAATGTTATTTATTTATGATGATATAACTATTTTAATTAAAGGTTCTAATTTATTTAATATGAATAAAATAATTTATTTTTTGTAATTATATATTTATGATTTTATATTTTTTTTTATTGATTTTTTCTTTTTTATTTTCTTTATTTTTTGGTAAATATTTTTTATTTTTTTTAAAAAATATGAATGTTTATCAAAATAATCGTTTATGTAATCATAAAGATAATTTTAATAAAAATTATACTCCAACAATGGGTGGTATAATAATTTTATTTCCTTTTATTACAATTATTTTTTTCTTTTTGTTTTTTATGAGTTTTTTTTCAAAAATATTGTTTTGTTTTTTTTTATTAAATATGTTTATTGGATTATTAGATGATTATATTAAATGTTTTATTAAAAATTCTAATGGTTTGTCTATTTTAGAAAAATATTTTTTGCAAACTATTGTTAATTTTTTATTTGTTTATTTTTTGTTATTTAAAATGAATTTAAATGTTAATTATTTATATTATATAAATAATAAGATTTTTTATTTATTTTTTTTATATTTTATAATAGTTTTTAGTTCTAATGCTATTAATATTACTGATGGTTTAGATGGTTTAGTTATTTTTCCATTAATATTAAATTGTATATTATTATTAATAATGTCTATTATTAGTTCTAGTCCTATTTTATCTTTTGTTTTTGGTATAAAATATATAAATTATTCTAAAGATTTAATTATTATAAATATTGTTTTATTAGGTAGTTTATTTTCTTTTTTTATTTTTAATTTTTATCCAGCAAAAGTATTTTTAGGAGATGTTGGTTCTTTATCTATTGGTTTTTTAATAATATCAATGTTTATTTTGTTATATAAAGAATTTTATTTTTTTTTATCTGGTTTTATTTTTTTTTTAGAAATTATTTCTGTTATTATACAGGTTATTTATTTTAAAATTTTTAAAAAAAGGTTTTTTTATATTGCACCTATTCATCATCATTATGAAATAAAAGGTTATTCTGAAATAGAAATTGTTTTATTTTTTTGAATATTATCTTTAATATGTTTTATTTTTTCTTTATTATTTTTTTTAAAATTATAAATGTTAAATATTTATAGAAATAAAAAAATTGTAGTTTTGGGAGCAGGTTTAACAGGTTTATCTTGTGTTAATTTTTTTTTAAAACATAATATATATGTTAAATTAATGGATTCTAAAATAATAAATAATAAATTTATACCTAATAATATAGATTTTCATTTTGGAGGATTTATTAAATCTTGAATATTAGATTCTGATTTAATTATTTTAAGTCCTGGAATTTCTCATTATCATCCTTTTTTAATTGAGGCTAAAAAAAAAAATATAGAAATAATTAATGATATAGAAATTTTTTGTAGAATTGTTAATAAATCTATTATTGCAGTTACTGGCACTAATGGTAAAAGTACTGTTGTATCTTTATTATATAAAATTTTTAAAAAATATGATTTAAATGTTTCATTAGGTGGAAATATAGGTATTCCTGTTCTTTCTTTATTAGATTGTAATAGTGATATTTATATTTTAGAATTATCTAGTTTTCAATTGGATCATGTATATTCATTGAAATCTTTTTGTTCTGTAGTTTTAAATATAACTCAGGATCATTTAGATAGATATCCGTATGGTTTTTATGATTATGTATTTAGTAAATTAAAAATTTTTAATAATTCTTGTTATTGTATAATAAATTTAGATGATAAGTTTACTTTTCCATTAAATTTTTATGAAAAAAAAATAATAACTTTTGGAATAAATAAAGGTAATTATAGTGTTTTTTATAGTAAAAGTGGAATTTTTTTAAAAAAATTTGATAAAAAATTAATTAATGTAAATAATTTATTTTTAAAAGGTATTTCTAATTATTTAAATTTTTTAGTTTCTATATGTATATCTGATTTATTTAAAATACCTTTAGATTTTTGTTTAAATATAATTTCTAGTTTTAAAGGTTTACCTCATAGATTTTCTATTATTTTAAATAAAAATAATATTATTTGAATTAATGATTCTAAATCTACTAATATTAATAGTACTATTGTTGCTTTAAATAATATTTTATCTTTTGTTAAAAATGGTAAAATATGATTATTATTAGGTGGTGATGGTAAGAATGCTGATTTTAATAGTTTATTAAAACCATTTTTATTAAATATTAAAAATTTAGTTATATGTTGTTATGGTTTTGATAGAGATATATTATATAATTTAATTCCTTCTATTTCTTTAAAATTTTTAACTTTAGATGAAGTTTTTTTTTATATTATTAAATTTGTAAAATCAGGTGATTTTGTTTTATTATCTCCAGCATGTTCAAGTTTAGATCAATTTTTAAATTATAAAGATAGAGGTAATAAATTTATTAGTTTAGTTAATAAATATGTTAATTTTTAAAATATAATTAGTGGTAATATATTTTATATGAATAAAATTAAACGTTTAATGATAATAGCTGGTGGTACAGGAGGTCATATATTTCCTGGTATAGTTATTGCTAAAAAATTTATAAAATCTGGTCGTTTTGTTAAATGAATAGGAAGTTCTAATAGATTAGAATATACTTTAGTTCCTAAATATAATATAGATGTTGATTTTATTTATATTCCTTCTTTTTTTAAAGGAAATTTTTTTAATTTATTTAATAATTTTTTTATTTTTTGAAAAGTTATTTATAATATGTGTTTATTAATAAATAAATGAAAACCTGATGTTGTATTAGGTTTTGGTGGTTATATATCTTTTTGTGGTATTTTTTCTGCTTGATTATGCAGAATATTAACTGTAATACATGAACAAAATGCTATTGTTGGTAAATCTAATAGATATTTGTATTATATATCTAATAAAGTAATGCAGGCTTTTCCTAATACTTTTAATAAATTAAATGTTGTTACTGTAGGAAATCCAATTAGAGATGAATTACTATCTATAAAAAATCCAAATATAAGATTATTTAATCGTACTGGTATTATAAATATACTTGTAATTGGTGGTAGTCAAGGATCTTGTATTATAAATAATGTTATTTTAAAAGTTGCTAAAGAAATAAATAATAATAATTTTTCTTTTTTACATCAAGTTGGTATAAAAAATTATTTAAATTTTAAAAAAAAAAATAAAAATTTAAAAATTAAAAATTATATTTTTGTTGATTTTATAAGTGATATGAAATTTGCTTATAATTGAGCTGATTTAATAATATGTAGATCTGGTGCATTAACTGTTAGTGAAATAAGTAGAATAGGATTAGCTGCTATATTTATACCATTTATTCATAAAGATAGACAACAATATTTTAATGCTAAGTTTTTAGTTGATGTAGGTGCTGCTATTATGATTGAGGAATATAATTTGAATTGTAATATTTTAAAAAAAAATATTTTAAATTTAAATAGAAATAAATTATTTATTATGTCTAAATTATCTTATTTAAATAGAATTAAAAATTCAAATTATAAGTTTCTTAAAGAAATATTAAGTTTTTAAATTAAATTTTATATTTATAATAATAAAAAAATGAAGAATATATTTTTAAATATTGATAAAAAAAAATTTGTTATACATTTTATAGGAATTGGTGGATCTGGTATGTCTGGTATTGCAGAATTTTTATTTTTATCTGGTTATAATATTACTGGTTCTGATATTTCATATAATTTTAAAATTAGTTATTTATTATCTTTAGGTATTAATATTTTTAATAATCATTCTAAAAATAATGTTTTAAATTCTAATTTAGTTGTTTATTCTTCTGCTATTAAAAATAATAATGTTGAGATTATTAGTGCTAAATTTTTTGGTATTCCTGTTATTAGTAGAATAGAATTACTTGCAGAAATAACCAGAAAATATAATCTTATTTCTGTTATTGGTAGTCATGGTAAAACAACTACAACTTCTTTTATTTTTGATTTATTTTTTAGTCATAATATTAAATTAAATTGTATAAATGGATCTAATATAAAATCTATAAATTCTTCTATTTATTTAAGTGAAAGTAATTTTTTTTTATTAGAAGTTGATGAAAGTGATAAATTTTTTTTATGTTTGAATCCTTTTTCTGTTATTTTAACTAATATAGATTCTGATCATTTAAATAATTATAATTTTGATATTAATAATTTAATTAATTTTTTTGTATATTTTTTAAAAAAAGTTCCATTTTATGGTTATATTGTTGCTTGTATAGATAATGATATAGTTAAATATATATTAGATAATAATTTTTTTAATTGTAAAATAATTACTTATGGTTTTAAAAATTATTCTTTATTTAATATAAGTAAATTTATTCAAGATAAAAATAAAAGTTTTTTTACTTTATGTTATAAAGAAAAATTTTGTTATGATTTAATGTTAAATTTTTTTGGAAAATATAATGTTTTAAATTCTGTTGCTGCAATAAGTTTTTTATATAAATTTTATAAATTTAATTTTTTTAGTTTACAAAAATCTTTATTAGATTATAAAGGTGTAGATAGAAGATCTGAAGTTATAGGTGAATTTTCCTTTTTATATTTTAAAAGAACATATAATAATATATTATTTTTACTTGATTACGGTCATCATCCAACTGAAATAAAATGTATTATTAAAAGTATACGTGATTCTTGAAAAAATAGAAGAATTATAATGATTTTTCAACCTCATAGATATACTAGAACTAATATTTTATTTAGTGAATTTGTTTTTGTTTTATCTAAGTTAGATATTTTATTATTATTAGATATATATTCTGCTAATGAAACTAAAAATAATTTTTATATAAATAGTACTACTATATTAAATAGTATGTATGATATTTTAAATTTTAAAAATTGTTTATTTGTAAATAAAAAAAGTTTAGTTATTTTTTATTTATTATATTTATTAAAAAGTAATGATATTGTTTTATTTCAAGGTGCAGGATCTGTTAATTTAATTTTGTTTAGTTTTATAAATAATTATATTAAATAATTTAAATGAATATAAAAAATGTTGCTATTTTTTTTGGTGGAGATTCTAGTGAAAGAAATATTTCATTAAAATCAGGATATTCTGTATTTAGAGTTTTATTAAATTTAAATTTTTATGTTACACCAATTGATACAAAATATTTTAATTTTGATTTTTTTATTAGAAAAAAAATAGATAAAGTTTTTATAGCATTACATGGTGGAAAAGGAGAAGATGGTAGTATTCAAGGATTTTTAGATTTTTTAAATATACCTTATACTGGCAATAATGTTTTTACATGTTCTCTTACTATAAATAAATATCAAACTAAAGAGTTTTTATCTAATTATGGAATTAATATTATTCCTCATTTATTAATTGATAAAGATGAATTTTATAAAAATAAAAAAATAGATGATTCTTTTTATTTAAATATATTAAAAAAATTTAATAATAAAATATTATTAAAACCAAATAGTCATGGTTCTAGTATTGGTGTATCTTTTATTAATAATTTATATGATTTTAAGATTAATTTATTTAAAAAAATAAATATTTTTTCTAAAATTTTATTAGAAAAATATATATCTGGAAATGAATATACTGTAGGAGTTATTAATGGTGAAGTTTTAAGTCCAATTAAAATAATTTTTAAAAATAAAGTTTTTGATTATAATTTTAAATATAATAATAGTGAAGTTTTTTATGATTTTAACATAGATTTATTTATAAAAAATAGATTAAAAGATATTTCTTTAAAGATATGAAATTTGTTATTTTGTAAAGGATGTATAAGAATAGATTATATTATTGATAAAAATAATAATATTTGATTTTTAGAAGTTAATTCTATTCCTGGTATGACTAAAACTAGTTTAATATCTTTAGCTGCTAAATTTTCTGGTATTAAATATTCCGATTTAATTAAAAGAATATTATTTTCGTAGATTATATATATAATTTTATATTTTTAGGATTTTAAAATGAATAATATTAAGTTTAATAATGTTGTTATAAAAGTTATAGGAATTGGTGGTGGTGGTGGAAATGCGATAAATTATATGGTTAATAATAGAGTTGAAGGAGTTGATTTTATAGCTGTAAATACAGATTTACAAGCTTTATCTAAAATATCTATAAAAAATAAAATTCAAATAGGAAAAAATATTACCAAAGGTTTTGGGGCTGGATCTATACCTGAAGTTGGTAAAGCTTCAGCAGAGGAAGACAAAGATATTTTAAAATCTTCTTTAGAAAATACTGATATGTTATTTATAACATCTGGAATGGGAGGAGGTACTGGAACTGGAGCTTCTCCTATTATTGCTAAAATAGCTAAAGATCTTAATATTTTAACTGTTGCTATTGTAACAAAACCATTTTCTTTTGAAGGAAAAAAAAGAATGGAATTTGCTGAAGTTGGTATACGTGAATTATTTAAATTTGTAGATGTTTTAATAGTTATTCCAAATAATAAATTATTAAAAATTTTTAATGAAAGTATTTCTTTATTAGATTCTTTTAATTCTGTTAATAAAGTTTTAAAAAATGCAGTTAAAGGTATTTCTGATTTAGTTACTAAACCTAGTTTAATAAATGTTGATTTTGCTGATATAAAGACTATTATGAGTAAAATGGGTTATTCTGTTATAGGTTTAGGTTCATCAAAAGGCGAAAATAGAGCATTAAAATCAGTTAAAAGTGCTATTTACAGTCCTTTATTAGATGATATAAATTTATCTACTGCTAAATCAGTGTTAATTAATATAACATCAGGATCAAATTTTAAATTAAAAGAATTTGAAATTATTGGTGATATAATTAAATCTATTTGTTGTGAAAATACAACTATAGTTATAGGTGTATCTTTAGATTCATCTATAAAAGATGAATTATTTGTAACATTAATAGCTACAGGTATTTGTAGAAATAAGAATTATAATTTTCTAAAAAAAAATAATAAAGATGATGATTTTTTTTATAAAAAAAAAAAAAATATTAATGATAAGATTTTTTCATTTGAAAAAAAAATAAATAAAAATATTATTATTAATAATAAAAAATTTGGTTAAAATTTATTATTTATTTTTTTTTATTGTTTATACTATAATTATTATTATTAAATTATTATTTTTTATTTATAATGTTTGTATAATATATATGTTTATAAAATTATTTTCATATTTTTTTGGTAATAAAAATCAAAAAAAAATTATAGAATTTAAAAATATAGTTTTAAAAATAAATGATTTAGAATCTATTTTTAATAGTTATTCTGATATTAAATTAAAAGAAAATACATATAGATTTCGTGATAAATTATTATCTGGTTTTAATATAAAATTTATTTTACATGAAATTTTTGCTAATATTCGTGAAGCTATAAAAAGAGTATTTAATATAAGATTATTTGATGTTCAATTATTAGGTGCTTTAGTTATGTATAATGGATGTATAGCTGAAATGAAAACTGGAGAAGGAAAAACTATAACATCTACTTTGCCAGCTTATTATTATTCTCTTTTTGGAAAAGGAGTTCATATATTAACGATAAATGATTATTTATCTAAAAGAGATTTTATTAATAATAGTAAATTATTTAATTTTTTAGGTTTAAATGTAGGTTTAAATCTTCCAGGTATGTCTTTATCAGAAAAAAAAAAATCTTATCTTTGTGATGTAACGTATGGTACTAGTAGTGAATTTGGTTTTGATTATTTAAGAGATAATATGGTTTTTTCTTTAAAAGATAAAGTTCAAAGAAAATATAATTTTTATGCTATATTAGATGAAATAGATTCTATATTAATAGATGAATCTCGTACTCCTTTAATTATATCTGGTTCTGATGAATATTATTCTAATATATATACTAAAATAAATAGTATTATTTTAAAATTATTACCTCAATATGAAGAAGATTCTGATTTTTTAAAAGGTTTTGGAGATTTTGTTATAGATAAAAGGAACCGTAATATATTTTTGACAGAAAGAGGAATTATAAAATTAGAAAATTTATTAGTTAATAATAATATAATTAAAAATAATAATTTATTATATAATATTAATAATATTAAAATAATGCATTATGTAATTACTTCTTTAAAAGCTAATTATTTATATAAAAAAAATATAGATTATTTAATAAAAGATAAATGTATAATTATTATTGATGAACATTCAGGTAGAATGGTTCCTGATAGAAGATGATCTGATGGTTTACATCAAGCTATAGAAGCTAAAGAAAATTTAAATATAAAAAAAGAAAATAAAACTTTAGCTATAATTACTTTTCAAAATTATTTTAAGTTATATAAAATATTATCTGGAATGACTGGTACTGCTGTTACAGAAGCTTCTGAATTTAGTTCTATATATAATCTTGAAACTGTTATAATACCTACAAATATGCCAATGATTCGTATTGATTATCCAGATATAGTTTTTTTAAGTGAAGAAGAAAAATTTGATTTTATAGTTAAAGATATTATAAATAAGTTTAATAAAAAACAACCTGTTTTAGTTGGTACTAGATCTATTGAAAAATCTGAATATATATCTTTTTTATTAAAAAAAAATAATATACCTCATAAGGTTTTAAATGCAAAATATCATACATTAGAAGCTAAAATAATTTCTCAAGCTGGAAAAGCTGGTTCTGTTACTATTGCAACTAATATGGCTGGTAGAGGAACTGATATTATATTAGGAGGAAGTTTAAATAATATTTTTTTAAATAAAAATAATGATATAAATATAAAAAAAAATTGAAAAAGAAATCATGATTTTGTAGTATCTTTAGGTGGTTTATATGTTATAGGAACGGAAAGACATGAATCTAGAAGATTGGATAATCAATTAAGAGGAAGATCTGGTAGACAAGGAGATCCAGGATCTTCGAGATTTTATGTTTCTATGGATGATTCTTTAATGTCTAATTTTTCTTCTAAAAAAGTAGTTTTTTTTATGAAAAAATTAGGAATGAAATATGGTGAAAATATAGAAAATTATTGAGTATCTAAGTCTATAGAAAAAGCTCAAAAAAGAATTGAAAATATGAATTTTGATATTAGAAAACAACTTTTAGAATATGATGATGTTTATAATGATCAAAGAAAAATTATTTATTCTAAAAGAAATAGTTTTCTTTATTATTTTGATATTAAAGAAAAAGTTTTTGATTTTATAAAAAATGTTTCTATTGATTTATATAATTTATATAAAAATGATATTATAATTTTTAATAAAAGAATATTATATTTAAATATTAAAAAAAAATTTTGTTTTTCTAGATTTAATATTTTATTATTTAAAATTTTTTTTTGTAGAAATATATTTTTGAATTTTAAAAATAAAGAATTATTTTTAGGAAAAAAAATATTTTTAAAATTTATAAGAAATATGATATTAAAAACTTTAGATTTTTTTTGAAGAGAATACTTATATGTTGTTGATAATTTAAAAGAAAGTTTATATTTATATGGTTATGCACAAAAAAATCCTAAATATGAATATAAAATTAAATCATTTGAAATGTTTGATAATATGTTGATAAATTTTAACTATGAGATGGTTAAATTATTTTTTAATATACCAAATGATTTAAATAAATTTAAAAAAATGATTATTTTTTATGATTTTTAATATTTAATTTACTATTTATTTTTATTAAATTATTTTTATATGTAAAGTAAAGATGTTATAGAGATTTATAAATTTATGAAAAAATATTTTTGTTTGTTTTTTTTATTTATTTTATTTTTTTTTAGTTCTAATGTTTATTGTAATTTAAATTCTTTAAGATATTTTAAAAGTTTATTAAATAATAAAATTGAAAAAAATTTTATTCAAAAGGCTAGTTCTTCTTTAGTTTCTATTAAATCTAAATTAATAATTGAAAATTATTTAGATTTTTTTTCTAATAAAAAAAAAAATATTAATTTTAATTTTTTATTAGATAAAAATTTTAATAAATATAATTTATATAGTTATGGAAGTGGTATTATTATTGATAAAAAAAAAGGTTATATTTTAACTAATAGTCATGTTATTGGTATTTCTAAAGAAATAATTGTTAAATTAGATAATGGAAAAAAATATTTAGGTAATCTTATAGGAAGAGATATAAATACTGATATTGCAATAATAAAAATTAATAATTTTGAAAATTTAAATTCTATTAAGATAGGTAACTCTGATAAATTAGAAGTTGGTGATGTAATTTTTTCTATAGGTTATCCTTTTAATATAGGAAAAACTGTTACTTCTGGAATAGTTTCTGGTTTAAATAAAAAATTAAGTATTTCTAAATATATAAATTTTATACAAACTGATTCTATTATAAATAAAGGTAATTCTGGTGGAGCATTACTAAATTCTAAAGGTGAACTTGTAGGAATAAATACTGCAGTTTTATATAATAAAAATGGTTGTAATTTAGGATTAAGTTTTGCTATTCCTATTAATACAATAAATAATATATTAAAACAAATAATTAGTATAGGTGAATGTAAGCATGTTTTTTTAAATTTTTTTGGTATTACAGTAAATGATGATTTATATAAATTTAAAAATATATATAATAATTTTGGTGTATTTATAACAAAAATTAATAAAAATAGTTTATTAAGAAATTATAATATTTATGAAGGTGATATTATAGTTTCGATT
Organism: Candidatus Stammera capleta; assembly: GCA_015134075.1. Taxonomy (GTDB): domain Bacteria; phylum Pseudomonadota; class Gammaproteobacteria; order Enterobacterales; family Enterobacteriaceae; genus Stammera; species Stammera capleta_B. The sequence continues at coordinate 253,030 of CP062308.1, read as the reverse complement.
AATAAAAAAATTATTTTAAATAAAAATGATTTTGATTCTTTTTTATCAAGTTTTGTATTTGGTGATACTATTAATTTAGGTATTTTAAGAAAAAATATTTTTTTAATAAAGAAAATATTTTTATATAATAATTTAGAAGATTTTTATAATTTTGATTTTTTTTATAAGAAGTTTTATGGTGTTGGTTTAACAACTTATAATTATTTAAATATTTATAAAAATAATTTAAGTGGAGTTTATATAGGTTATGTTTCTCCAAAATCTATATTATATTATCATGATTTTAAAAAAGGAGATATTATTTTAGATATTAATGGATTTAGAATTAAAAATTTATTAGATTTACGTAATTTTTTAAATAAAAAAAATAAAGTAATGTTATTTAAATTATTACGTGGAAATAGATTAATTTATAATTTTTTATAAATTTTTATGAAAAGTAATCGTATTTTTGCTTTAAAATGAAGACCTAAGAATTTTAATGATTTTATAGGTCAAAATAAAGTTGTTAGTATTTTAAAGAATAGTTTAAAAATTAAAAAAATATATAATGTTTATTTATTTTATGGAATTCAAGGTATTGGTAAAACAAGTTTGGCTAGAATATTAGCTAAAAGTTTTAATTGTATTAATGGTATTACTTCTAATCCTTGTTGTATATGTAAGTTTTGTTTAAGTATAGATAGTGTTAAATGTGTAGATGTTATAGAAATAGATGCTGCTTCTAAAACTAAAATAGATGATATAAAAGATGTTTTTGATAAAGTAAATTATTTACCTATAAATATGAAATATAAAGTTTATATAATTGATGAAGTTCATATGTTATCACGTTATAGTTTTAATTCTTTATTAAAAGTTTTAGAAGAACCTCCTGAATATTCTAAGTTTATATTAGCTACAACTGAATTTCATAAAATTCCTGATACTATTTTATCAAGATCTATGGTTTTTAATTTAATTCCTATAAAAAAATATTATATTATAAATCGTTTAAAATTTATTTTAAATAAAGAAAAGATTTTTTTTAGTAAAAATGTTTTAAAAATAATTTCTATTCATTGTAATGGAAGTATGCGTGATGCTTTGATGTTGACAGAACAATTATTTTTATTAAATGGTAATAATAAAATTTTAATAAAAGATGTTAATAAATTATTAAATATATTAAGTGATAAATGAATTTTTTTATTTTTAAAATATTTATTTTTAAAAAATAAAAAAATATTTTTTTTAATAGAAAAATTTTTTTTTAAAAATATAAATTATAATATTTTTATTTTAAATTTATTAAAAATATTATTTAATTTATTTTTAATTAAAATTTTTCCTGAATATATATTGAAAATTATAAAAAATAAAAATTATATAAATATATTATATAAATTTAAAAATATTTTATCTTTAAATGATATAAATTTTTATTATGATATTTTTTTAAAATGTAGAAAAGATATTTCTAATTCTTTTAATGAACGTTTTATTTTTGAATTTTATATTATGAAAGCTTTTTCTTATAATTATAAATAATATTTATTAAATATGTTATAATAATTTTGTTTTAAATTATTTAATATTTTTTTAAATTTGGGATTTTATATAAATGAATAAAAAAACTTATTTGTTTCAATCTGAAATTAAACAATTGTTAAATTTAATGATTAATTCTCTTTATTCTAATAAAGAAATATTTTTGAGAGAATTAATATCTAATTCTTGTGATGCTTTGGATAAATTAAAATTTTATTATTTAAATTTTAATAATTTATCTAATAATAATGAATATTGTATAAAAATTTCTATTGATGATAATATTTTAACTGTTAGTGATAACGGAATTGGAATGACTAAGGAAGAAGTTATTAATAATTTAGGTACTATCGCTAAATCTGGAACTAAAGAATTTTTAAAAAATTTTGGGGATAAATTAGGTAATTCTGAATCTAATATTATTGGTCAATTTGGGGTTGGTTTTTATTCTTCTTTTATGGTTTCTGATAAAGTTTTAGTTCACACTAGATCTGTTAAATGTAAAGAAAATGATTCTGTTTTATGAGAATCAGATGGACAAGGTAAATATATTATAAGTAATAAAGATAAATCTTTTATTGGAACTGATGTTATTTTATATATAAAAAATGAATGTAAAGAATATTTAAATAAAGATGTTATAATAAATATTATTAAAAAATATTCCAATTATGTAAGTTTTCCTATAAAATATAGAATTTTATATAAAGGTAGTAATAATTTTATATGAAAAAAAATTAATATTTCTGATGCATTATGAACAAAATCTAAAAATAATATTTCTGATAAAGAGTATATAGAATTTTATAAATCTTTAGTTAGTAATTTAGGTTCTCCTTTGATTTGATCTCATAATAAAGTTGAAGGTAAAAATGAGTATACAAGTTTATTGTATATACCTGATACTGCTCCTTGAAATATATGAAACAGAGATGAATATAAAAATGGTGTTAAATTATATATTAGAAAAGTTTTTATAATGGAAGGAATTTCTAAAATTATTCCTTTTTATTTAAGATTTGTTCAAGGAATTATAGATTCTAATTATTTATCTTTAAATATTTCTCGTGAAATATTACAAGAAAGTAATTTTATAAATAAATTATATTTATCTATTACTAAAATTATTTTAAAAATGTTAATAAAATTATCTAAAAATACTGTTAAATATAATATTTTTTGGAAAAATTTTGGTAATATATTTAAAGAAGGTTTAGCTGAAGATGAATCTAATCGTTATAATATATCATTATTATTAAGATTTTCTACTACTTTTTATAATAATAAAAATGAATATACATCTTTAGAGGATTATTTAAATCGTATGAATGTAGGTCAAGATAAAATTTATTATATTATATCTGATAATTATTTATCTTGTATAAATAGTCCTCATTTAGAGATTTATAAAAAAAAAAAAATAGAAGTTTTATTAATGTATGAAAAAATAGATGAATGGATGATGATTTATTTAAATGATTTTAAAGGAATAAAATTAGTTTCTATTAATAAAAATGATTCTAATGATACTAAAATAGTTTCTTTAAAAAAATCAAATTTATATAGTTTAAATAAAGATTGTTTTTCTAATTTAATTAAAAGAATTAAGTTTATTTTAGGAGATTTAGTTAAGGATGTTAAATTAACTGATAAATTAGATAATTATCCAGTTGTTGTTACTACTTCTTCTGGTGAAATGAGTACTCAAATGTTAAAATTATTAACTTCTGTTGGTAAAAAAGTTCCTAAAATAAAATATTTATTAGAAATTAATTGTAATCATATATTAATAAAATATATAAATAGTATAATTGATGATAATTTATTTAAAAAATGAATATATTATTTATATTATCAAGCTTTATTAATTGAAATGAATACTTTAGAAAATCCTGTTGAATTTATTAATTTAAGTAATAATTTAATTTCTAAATTTTTAATTAAGTAATTTAAAGATTTGTATGAATATTATTTTATTTGGACCTCCTGGGTCTGGAAAAGGAACTCAGTCTAGATTTATAGTTGATAATTTTAATTTAAAATTAATATCTTTAGGTGATATTTTAAGAAAATATTCTTTAGAAAATTTTTATATAAAGAATATACTTTCTTCAGGTGTTTTAATATCTAATAATATAATATTAGATATAGTTAGAGATTTTATTAAAAATAATTATTCTGAATATGGTTATTTGTTGGACGGTTTTCCTAGAAATATAATACAAGCTAAATCTTTAAATTTTTTAAATATTGATTGTGTTATAGAATTAAGAATTGATGAAAAAATAATATTTCAACGTTTATTAGGAAGAAGAATACATTTAAAATCTGGTAGGGTTTATCATTTATTAAATAATCCTCCTAAAAATTATGGTTTAGATGATATTACTGGAGAAAAAATTGTTCGTAGAGAAGATGATAGTAATTATAGAATTATTAAGAAAAGATTATCTATATATTATTATGAATTAATATATTTAAGATGTTTTTATAAAAAAAAATTTTTAAATTATAAAAAAAAGAATTATTATTATGTTATAGATGCAAATAATGATATTAAAGTAATATCATTTAAAATAATTAATTTAATAAAAAATATATTATAATTTATATATTTATTTTTTAAAAAATAAAGTTTATTAAAATATTTATTTTTTGTTCTAGTATTTTTTTTAAAAAATAAAGTAAAAAAATTTTAAATAAATTTATATTTATAAATTTTATTTAATTTACATTATATATTATATATATAATGTGTATTTATTATTTATATTTATAGTTATTATTTATTTTTATTATATTTATTTATTTAAAATATTTTAGTTTTTTAATTATTTTAAATATAATAATATATATATATATATATATAATATTTTTTTTATTTGGAAATAATTTATGTATAGAAATATTATTAATATTCGTGATTTATTTATAAATTTTTTTAAAAAAAAAGGACATTTTTTAATTAAAAGTAGTTCATTAATACCTGATGATAATTCTTTATTATTTACTAATGCTGGAATGAATCAATTTAAAGATATATTTTTAGGTTTAAAAAAAATAGAAAAAAAGAAAATAGTTACTTCGCAAAGATGTTTAAGAATTGGTGGAAAACATAATGATTTTGATAATGTAGGTTACACATTTAGACATAATACTTTTTTTGAAATGGTTGGTAATTTTAGTTTTGATTCTTATTTTAAAGAAGAAGCTATATTATATGCATGAGAATTATTAACAGATAATAATTATTATTTTTTATCTAAAGATAATTTTATAGTTACTGTTCATATTAATGATAAAGAATCTTATAATATTTGATCTAATATAATAGGTTTATCTAAAGAAAAAATTTTTAAAGTTGGAGATTTTAGAAAGGATATTGATTTAAATTCAGATAATTTTTGAAGAATGTCTAAATTTGGTCCTTGTGGTTATAGTACTGAAATATATTATAATATTAATAATTATTTAGATATTAGTAATTTTTTAATATATAAAGATAGTAATAAATATTTAGAAATTTGAAATTTAGTATTTATAGAATATAATTTAAGTTTTAATGGAGAAATTAGTTTATTACCTTATAAATCAGTTGATACTGGAATGGGTTTAGAACGTATATCTTCTATTATACAAAATGTTAATTCTATTTTTTTAATAGATATATTTTTAGAAATAAAAAAAAAAATATCTGATTTTTTAAAAATTAAAATAAATTTTGATAATTTTTTTATTTTTAATATTATTTCAGATCATATTAGATCTGTTGTTCATTTAATAGTTGATGGTGTTTTACCTTCTAATGAACATAGAGGTTATGTATTACGTAAAATAATAAGAAGAATATTGGTTAATTTAAGATTTTTGAAAATTTATGATTTAATTTTATATAAATTATTTTTTAATTTAAGAAATATTTTTAAATATTTTTATTTTATAAAAGAAAATAAATTTTTATTTATTAAAGATGTAGTTTTTGAAGAAGAAAAAAAATTTTTTAAAACTTTAAATAGTGGTTTAAAAATTTTAAATTTTTTTTTAAAAAAGAAAAAAATTAATAAAAATTTATTAAAAGGAGATTTAGTATTTTATTTTTATGATACTTATGGTTTATCTTTAGATATTATAAAAGATTTTTGTAATTTTAATAATATAAAAATTGATATTGAAGGTTTTAAAAAATTACTTTTAAAACAAAAAAAAAGATCTAGAATAAAATCTATATTTAAATATAATTGTTTAAATATTTTAAGTATTAAAAAGTTTAATAGAACTAAATTTCTTGGTTATAATTTAAAAAGTTGTGTTGGTAAGATTTTATATATATTTAAAGATAATGTTAATTTAGATTTTGTAAATAAAGATAGTTCTTTAAAAAATAATTTATATATTTTATTAGATTATACTGTATTATATCCAGAATCTGGTGGTCAAAAAGGTGATAAAGGTTTATTAATAGGTTCTAATAATAGTTTTAAATTTATTGTAAATAATACTAAAATATTTGGTGATTATATTTTTCATATTGGTAGATTAGATTTTGGTGTTTTAAAACTGGGTGATATTGTTAATATTTATTATGATATAGATCGTAGAAAATATTTATCTTGTAATCATTCTTCTACTCATATATTATACTTTTGTATAAAAAAAATTTTAGGTAATAATATTTTAAAATGTGGTTCTTCTATTAAAAAAGACTATTTTACTTTTGATTTTAATTATGATAAAAATTTAACTAAAAATGAAGTATTTAAAATAACTAATCTTGTTAATAAATATATATTTAAAGGATTGAACTTTATTGAAGAATATAGATATATAAAAAATATTAATAATAAATTTAATTTTTTAAAACATAGAAATATTACTAGAATAGTTAAATTTGGTGATTCTATTAGTGAAAAATGTTGTGGAACTCATGTATCTAATACATTAGATATAGGTTTTTTTGTTATTTTTAAAATAAAAAATATTTCTTCTAATGTAAAACGTATTATAGCTTGTACTAATATTAATGCTATAAAAAATATAGTTGATTATTATTTTATATTATTTGATATATCAAATTTATTGTCTGATAAAATTTTAAATTTAAATAATAAATTATTTTATATTTTTAATAAAAATAAATTATTAAAAAATAAATATAATTTTATGATTTATTCTTTTTTAAATGTTATTATTAATAATATAAATATTAATAATATTATTAATTATAATGGTTTTAATTTTTTAGTTAAAAAAATATCAAATTTAGATATTTTAAATAAAGAATTTTTATTTATTTTATTAAATAAATTAAAAATTAAATATAATTTGTCTATAATAGTATTTTTAACTTTATTTAAAAATAAAGAATATTTAGTTATTTTTTTTAATAAAAATATTAAAAATAAAATAAATTATATTGTTTTAGAAAGTTTTTTTTTATATTTTTTTGAAAAAAAAAATGTTATTAATAATAATGGATTTTTTGTTTGTTTTTTTTTTAAAAAAAAAAAAAAAATTTTTATTTATAAAATAGTTAATTTTATAAAAAAAAAAATATTATATTTTTTTGATAAACAAATTTAAAATTTTAAGGAATTATTAGATGCTTATTTTAACTCGTAGGATTGGTGAAACATTAATAATAGATGATAAAATAGTGGTTACAATTTTAGGTATTAAAGGAAATCAAGTTCGTGTAGGTATTAATGCTCCTAAAGAGATTTCTATTTATAGAAAAGAAATTTATATAAAAATTAATAAGAAAAAAAAATTAGAAAATAAATAAATATATAGATGAGATGGTCGAGTGGTTTAAGGCGCTCCTCTGCTAAGGGAGAATGTTTAAAAGCATCGAGGGTTCGAATCCCTCTCTCATCGATTTTAAGCATCCGTAACTCAGTGGATAGAGTACTCGGCTACGAACCGAGCGGTCAGGGGTTCAAATCCTCTCGGATGTATTTCCCTCTTTTATTTTTAAAAGAGGGTAATTTTAAAATTTATATACAAATCCTAAAGAAAATATATCATCCTTATTATATATATTTGTATTTTTATTTATATTATTTGTTTGGTCTATTTTATAATCTATATATCCATATAATGATTTATTAAAATTATATATTGTTCCTATATCAAAATATTTTTCTATATCTATATTTGAAGGTTTTTTTTCGTAATGATTTATTTTATTAATATTTGAATTATTTGCTGTTGTTTGTACATATCCAAATATTGGAGTTAATCCAAAATTAAAATCATATTTTGCTACTATACTTATATTTTTACTATTTTTACTATATATATATTTAGAATTATTAATTCTATCATTAATTATTGATATTGGAGTTATATTTTTACCTATTGTGTAAGTAGAAGCTAAATATATGTTGTTTAAATTATATTTTATTCCACTTGTTCAAGCTGTTCCTGTTTTATCTTCTTTAAATTTATTATCTGTTTGTCTATTATCATATTCTTTTTTACTATATGATGTTGATAAATCTATTCCATATTTAGTATTTATATTATAAGTTACTCCCCATCTATTTTCTGATGATTTTGATATGTCTTCTATTGAATTACCTATATTATTTTTTCCTTGATATTGACTTATAAATATTATGTTTTTAATATATGGATTATTTTTATTAAATTTAAATTCTTTTTTATATGTAAAAAAATTATTATTTATTCCAGTTATATTATTATCTTTTAATAGTTTACTTTTATTTAAAACATCTGATGTATATGATAAAGTATTATTTAGATTTTCTTGATTTTTACCGTAGTTTATTTCACCTAAATTTTTATGTTTAATTCCTATATAAGCTATTTGTGTATCTATTTTTTTGTTTATATTTTTTAAGTTTAAATCTATATTATTTTGTAATTTTCCAAATATTGATATTCCATTTTTTGTTTTACTCTTTCCATCTAATATTAATGTTATTGATGAATCAATTTTATCATTTATTTTTTTATTTATATTATATGTATCAGAAGATTGTATTGATCCATTAATATTTATATTAATATCTTTATTATTAATTAATTGCATAGCTTGTGCTGTTTGCATAATTAATATTGTAGTTATTAATATAAAATTATATTTTTTTATAATGTTCATTACTTTTTTCCTTTTTAATTGATTTATTTAATAATTTATATTATTATATAAATTTAATGTAATATTAACAATATTTATTTATGTTATTAAATTATGTTAAAATTCTATATAATTTACATATCTTGGAAATGGTATTATATCTCTTATATTAGTTATATTTGTTATATACATTAATAATCTTTCTATACCTAATCCTAATCCAGAATGAGGTATTGTTCCATATATTCTTAAATCTCTATATCATCAGTATTTTTTTATATTTAATTTTTTATTTTTTATATTTTTGTCTAGTTTATTTATATTATTTTCTCTTTCTGAGCCTCCTATTATTTCTCCGATTTTAGGTAATATTATATCCATTGATGATACTGTTTTATTATCTTTATTTATTTTCATATAAAATGGTTTTATATTTTTTGGATGATTTATAATAATAATAGGAGATTTGAAATATTTTATTGTTAAAAAATTTTCTTGTTCTGTTGATATATCTTTTCCTCATTTTATTTTATCTATAAATAATTTTTGGTTTTCTTTTAATATTTTTATAGCTTTTTTATATGTTATTTTTATAAATTCTTTATTTATTATTTTTTTTATATTTTCAATATTTTCTTTTTTTGTATATTTTGATATATATATTAATTCTTCTTTATTTTTTTTTAATATTTGTTTTAAACTATATGATAATATATTTTTAGATATTTTTATGATTTCATTTATTTTTTTAAATACTGTTTCTATTTCTAACATTCAGAATTCACATAAATGTTTTTTTGTATTTGAATTTTCTGCTCTAAATGTTGGTCCTATATTGTATACATTTGATAAACAACATGCATGTGTTTCTAAGTTTAGTTGTCCTGATACAGTTAAAAAAGATTTTTTATTAAAAAAATTTTCTCCTGTTTTTTTTTTTTTTTTTTACTTCAAACATTTCACTATGACCTTCTGTATCTAAAGATGTTATTATTGGAGTTGGTATTAGTATAAAATTTTTTGTTTGAAGATATTTATGTAAACTATATATTAATGTATTTCTTATTTTGTTAATAGATTCAAATAAAAATGTTCTCGGTCTTAAATGTGAATATTTTCTTAAATATTCTATTGAATGGTATTTAGAACTTATTGGATAATTTTCTGGATTATCTATTTTTCCTATTATTTTTATTTTTTTAGCATATATTTCATTTTTATTTTTTTTTTTATTTTTTTTTATTATTCCAATTATTTCTAATGAGCATCCGCAATTTATATTTTTTGTATATTTTTTTATTTTTTTTTTTTTTACTATTATTTGTATAGGTTTTATTGAAGATCCATCTTTTAAATCTATAAAAAATATTCCTAAATTAGAATATCTTTTATTTTTTATTCATCCATATATTTTTATTAATTTATTTTTGTATTTTTTTATATTTTTTATTTTTTGTATTTTTTTAATAGAAATATAATTCATGTTTATTCCTAATTAATAATTTATTATTATTTATAATTATTTTCTAATCATATACATTTTTTATATTTTTTTTTTATATATTTTAAAAAATATATATGTTTTTTATTTATTTTTTTTTTTTTATTTTTTTTTTTTTTTATAATATTTTTTTTTTTTAAAATTATATTTTGAATTTTTTTATTTTTTTTTAAAAAATTTATTTTTTTTTGTTTTGTTGTCATGTATAAAAAAACTTTTGCTAATATTTTTGAATCTATTAATGCTCCATGTTTTTTTCTTTCATTTAAATTTATTTTGTATCTTTCTGCTAATGCATTTAGATTATTTTTTTTTCTTGGAAATATTTTTCTAGCTATAGATAATGTATCTGTTATTTTACATATATTTTTTATTTTTTTTATTTTATGATTTATTAATTTTAATTCATATTCTATAAAACCTATATCAAAATTTGCATTATGTATAATTATTTCTTTATTTTTTATAAATTTTATTAGTTTATCTGCAATATCTTTAAATTTTGGTTTATCTATTAAGAAATTATTTTTTATTCCATGAATTTCGTATGCTTTTTTTTCTATTTTTCTCATAGGATTTATATAGAAATGTAATTTTTTTTTTGTTATTTTTCTATTTATAATTTGTATCGCTCCTATTTCTATTATTTTATGACCTATAAAATGTTTTTTTTCTATTAAATTCATTCCTGTTGTTTCTATATCTAACGCTATTTTAATATTCATATTATTTAATTTATAGTGTATAATAAATTGTTTAATTAATATGTTAAAATTAATTGTTTATACTGATGGATCATGCATTAATAATCCAGGTCCTGGTGGATGCGCTGCTATTTTAAAAATAAATAGTAAAGAAATAATTTTTAAAGCTGGTTATTATTATACCACTAATAATAGAATGGAATTAATGGCTATTATTTTACCTTTAAATTTTATTTTACGTTATATAAATTTTGATTTTTTTTTAAATGTTTTTACTGATAGTAATTATTTATATAGTGGTATAAATAATTGAATTTATTTATGAAGATTAAATTTTTGAAGAAATTCTAATAATAAGTTTATTAAAAATATAGATTTATGAATTATTATATATAATAGAATAATTTTTTTTAAAAATAAAATTAAATGAAATTTGATTAAAAGTCATAATAAAAATTTTTATAATGATAAATGTGATGAGATAGCTTTTTTATCAGCTAAAAATCCTAATCGTAATGATTTATAATTTTTTTTATAAATAAATTAAAATTAATAAAGTTTTATATTATTTATTTATTTTAGATTTTTATGTATTTATTTATAATATTTTATTTATATTTAATTTATTTATATATATAAAGATTTTAAAATTATATTAATATAATTTTACTAAATGTTTTAAATATATTATTATATATAATTATATATTTATTTAAGGAGATAATATGACTATTAGATTAGGTATAAATGGTTTTGGTAGGATAGGAAGATCAGTATTTAGAAATGCTCAGTGTAAAAAGAATTTAAAAGTTGTTGTTATAAATGATTTAATTGATGCTAATTATGCTGCTTATATGTTAAAGTATGATTCTATTCATGGAAAATTTAGAGATAATATTTTAGTAAAAGATAATGATATTATTATTAATAATAATAAAGTTTCTATTGTTTCTTATAAATTACCTTCTGATATTCCTTGAAGTAAATATAATGTTGATATTGTTATAGAATCTACAGGATTATTTTTAACAAAAGAGTTAGCTTATGGACATATATTAGGTGGTGCTAAATATGTTGTTATGACTGGTCCATCCAAAGATGATACTCCTATGTTTGTTATGGGTGTAAATCATTATAATTATAACGGTCAAAATATTGTTTCTAATGCATCTTGTACTACTAATTGTTTAGCTCCTATTGTTAAAGTTTTAAATGATAATTTTAATATAATTGAAGCATTTATGACTACTGTTCATGCTTCTACAGCTACTCAAAAAGTTGTTGATGGTGTTTCATTAAAAGATTGAAGAGGTGGTAGAAGTGTTTTTCAAAATATAATTCCTTCTTCTACAGGAGCTGCTTCAGCATTAGGTAAAATAATACCTTCTTTAAAAGGTAAAATAACAGGAATGTCATTTAGAGTTCCAACGTCTAATGTATCTGTAATTGATGTTACAGCTAGATTAGAAAATAAAACAAATTATAAAGAATTATGTGAAGTTATGAAAGAAGCTTCTTGTAGTTATTTACGTGGTATTTTAGGTTATACAAGTGATGATGTAGTTTCTAGTGATTTTAATGGAGAAAAATTAGTTTCTATTTTTGACTCTAAAGCTACAATGTTATTAAATGATAAATTTATAAAAGTAATATCATGATATGATAATGAAATTGGTTATTCTGAAAAAGTTTTAGATTTAGCTTTATATATATATTATTATAATTAATTATAATATTTGTATTTGTAGTTGTTTTTATTTCTTATTTTTTATATGATTTTTTTGTTTTTTAAAATGTAACATATTATATAAATATACATATGTATATTTATATAATATGTTACATTTTAAAAAACAAAAAAATCATATAAAAAATAAGAAATAAAAACAATTATTGTAACATATTATATAAATATACATATGTATATTTATATAATATGTTACAATAATAATTATGATAAATATTAAAAAAAAAAATTTTTCTTATTATATAAAAAAATTAAAAAAAGATATTTTAAAAATTGAAAGATATAAGATAACAAAAACAAAAAAAACAAAAATATATAATAAATTAGCAAATAATTTTAAAAAAAAAATAAATAAAAATATATCATTAAATACATACATATCATATATATCTAGAGCTAGAAAACAATTCATAGAAAAAAAACATCATTTTTTAAAAAAAAAAATAAAAATATTTAAAAAAAAATTTAAATATTTTAGAAAAGAAATAAATTTGATTTTTAATAATAAAAAAATAAAAAATATATTTTTAAAAATAAAAAAAATAAATAAAAAATTAATTAATATAGATTTATTAATAAAATTACTAAATGAAATAAAAATAGACTCAAAAAATAATAAAAAAATAATAAAAAAAATAATTAAAAAAATACCCGAATGAAAAAAAGAAACAAAACAACTTATAAAAAAATCATGATTTGAATCTAATAAAAAAATAATAAATAAAATTCAAGAAGGAAAAATATTATTTAAAAAAATAAAAAAATTAAAAATAAATCATGAAATATTATTTCATTTAAAAGTAGGAAAAAGAAAATTTAATCTATTTAAAAAAATATCATATCAAAATCTAAAAAATAAAAAAAAAAATATAATTATAATAAATTATAAAAATTATATACAAAATATATATAATATATTAACAACAAATATAAATTTAAATAAAATAAATGAAATAGCATCATTATCATTTTGTTTATCAGCAATATCTGGAAGAAGAATGATAGAAATAATTAAAACTGGTAAATTTGAAATATCAAAAAATAAAGAAAAAATAAAATTTAAAGGTCAAGCAAAAAAAAATAAAAAAAAATATTATATATATATATTAATATTTGATAATATTTTTTTTATAAAAAAGATAAATGATTTAAGAAATTCAAAAATAATAAAAAATATAATTAATAAAACAAAAAAAAAAAAATATATATCACAAAATCAACAAATAAGTAATTATTTATCTCCTTCATTTAATAAATGAGTAAAACTATTTTTTAAAAATAAAAAAAGTACATATAAAGATAGTAGATCTATATATTCATCAATATCACTAAAAAAATGATTTAAAGAAGAAAAAAAATGAAAAAAATATGATGAAGATATGTTTTTATATAAAATTCTTGGACATACAAATATATATAGTCAAATATATTATAAAAGATTTAAAATCTTAAATTATTCAAAAATATGAAAACCAAAAAAACAAAAAAATATAAGATATATAAATTTATGTAATATAGATAAAAAAATTCAAGAAAAAATAATAAAAAGAAAAAAAACATACAGAATACATAATATAACAAAAAATATAATAAAAAAACAACCAAATAGAATTATAAATAACTATATATTAAGAAAATTTGGATTTAATACAATATTAATACAAAAATATATAAAATATATATCAAAATATATACTACAAGAAAAAATAAAAAATAGATACATCCTAAAAAATAAACAAATAAAAAAAATAATATACAAAAATAAATAGTACAATATGAATTATTTAATATAAATTATCAATAAATAAATGATAAATATTTTAAATAATTCACAAATAGTACTATAACTAATTATAAATAATTAAATACTTAAATACTTAAACCAAAATCTCCATAATAAATATTTTTTACAAAGGAACAACATTTATAGCTGATGGACCTTTAGCGCCATCAGTAATTTCAAATTCAACAGATTGACCTTCTGTTAAAGTTTTAAAACCACTACTTTGAATAGCAGAAAAATGAACAAAAACATCTTTATCGCTATTTACTGGAGTAATAAATCCAAAACCTTTAGATTCATTAAACCATTTAACATTACCTTTTACTCTTGTTGACATTAACATTACCTTTTAAAATAAAATATAATCTATTAATATATTATCATAAATAAAAAATAATTCAAATAAAATAATAAATATTATTTATATAATACTTTTTAAAAAATAAAAAAAAATTTTATAATAAAATTAATCAGGAGCTTCAGTTAATAAACAAATACCAGAAGAAGTTTTAGGAAATGCAATAACACTTTTTATATCTAAAATATTATTTAATAACATAACTATTCTATCTAAACCCAAAGCTATACCTAAATGAGGAGGAGTTCCATATTTTAAAGCTTCTAAAAAAAAACCATATTTTTTAATTTGAATTGATTTACTAATATTAAGAATATCAAAAACTTTTTTTTGAATATTAAAATTATTTATTCTTTTAGAACCACTTCCAATCTCATAACCATTTATAACTAAATCATAAGAAGATGATATAATATCTAAATAATTTGATTTATATAAATCATTCTCATTAAAAGGTTTAGTAAAAGGATGATGATGAGTACTAATATTTTTATTTTTGTCAATAAAAAACATAGGAAAATTAACAATTCAAACAGGAAAAAAACCACTTTTTCTTTTAAAATTAAAATAATCACTTAAAAAATTTCTTATATCTATAATATCTTTTTCAGAATATTCTTTTTTTAATATAAAAATTAAAATTAAACTATTTGATTTAATATCAAATTTTTTTAAAAAATTTAAAACTCAATCATTATCACAAAAATATTTTCCATTAAACTTATAATTATATATACCATTAATTTTAGATATTATTCTTATACATAAATAACAATATACATTTTTTTTTTTTAAATAATCAAATAAAAAATTTAAATTTAAATCACCAAAATAATTATCTATAATAATACTTTTAATAAAACATAATTTAAATTCACTTAAAATACCTTTTTTTAAAAAAATAGAAATATTTTTATTAAATTTTAAAGAATTTCTTAAATCAGGTTTATCAGTACCATACAAATCAATAGAATCATTATAATCTAATAATGGAAAATTTAAACTAATATTAATTTTTTTAAAATTCAATCATAAATCACAAATTAATTTTTCTACAAAAAAACGAATATCATTAAAATTAAAAAAAGATAATTCTATATCAATTTGAGTAAATTCAGACTGTCTATCAATTCTTAAATCTTCATCTCTAAAACATTTAACTATTTGATAATATTTATTTATTCCTGATATCATTAATAATTGTTTAAAAATTTGAGGAGATTGAGGTAAAGAATAAAACTTGTTACTATAAATTCTACTTTGAACAATATAATCATTAGCTCCTTCAGGAAAAGATTTAGATAAAAAAGGCGTTTCTATATCTAAAAAACCAAATTTATTAAAAAATTTATGAATAAAAAATTTAATATCAGATTTATTTTTAAATATATTTAAAATTTCTGGTTTTCTTAAATCTAAATAACGATACTTATATTTAACTAAATTAGAATTACAACTAAACATATCTAAAGGTAAAGATTTAGAATAATTAAATATTTTAATACTACTTAAAACAATTTCTATATCCTTATTATTTTTATTACCTTTAATATATTTTTTTTTAATAATTCCTTTAATTCCTATACAAGATTCTATACTTAAAGATAAAGATAAATTTCATAATTTATTATTATTTTTTTTTACTAAAATTTGTATATATCCAGTAGAATCTTTCAAAATAATAAAAATTAAACACTTTAAAATACGTATATTACTAACTCAACCGTATAATTTTACAACTTTATTAATATCATCAATAGAAAAATCATTACAATATTTACGCATATATTTAAAAATTTAATATAATTAATTAAAATATAATGTATTATACATATAATAATAAATGACAAACAATATATTAAAATGGATATAAAAAAAATAATAGAAAAAAATATTAAAAATACTTTAAAATTAATAAATATAAAAAAAAAATATAATTATAAAATATATAATAATAAAAAATTTGGAGATTATCAGATAAATGGAATAATAAATATAGCAAAAAAAGAAAAAATAAATATAAAATATTTAACAGAATTAATAAATAAAAAAATAAAATTAAATAAAATAATTAAAAAAACAGAAATAATTAAAATAGGTTTTATAAATATATATATAAAAAAAAAAATATTTATAAATATAATAAATAAACAATCATATAAAAAAAATTTTGGTATTAAAAAAAACAAAAAAGAAAAAATAATAATAGATTATTCATCTCCTAATATAGCAAAATCAATGCATATAGGTCACTTAAGATCTACAATAATAGGTGATAGTATAGCAAATATATTTTCTTTTTTAGGATATAAAGTAATAAGAATAAATCACATAGGAGACTGAGGAACACAATTTGGAATAATAACAACATGAATAAAAATAAATAAACTAGAAAAAAAAATAAAGAAAATAAGTTTTTTAGAAAAAATATATAAAAAAGCACAAATAGAATTTAATAAAAAAAAAAAATTTTATAAAAAATGTAAATATAATGTAGTACAACTTCAAAACAATAATCCTAAAATAATTAAAATATGAAAAAAAATAACTAATATAACTATATTAGAAAATCAAAAAATATATAAATATCTAAAAATAAATTTACATAAAAAAAATATATTTGGTGAAAGCTTCTATAAAAAAATGATACCAAATATTATAAAAGATCTAAGAAAAAAAAAAATAGCAGAAAAAAATAATAATGCTATAATAATAAATATAAATAAAAATAAAAATACATATCCATTAATAATAAAAAAAAAAGATGGAGCTTATTTATATGCAACAACAGATATAACATGTATAAAATATAGATATGAAACATATAAACCTAAGAAAATAATATATGTAATAGATTCTAGACAAAAAGAATATATGAAAAAAATTTTTTTTGTTGCAAAAAAATCAAAATATGTTTCAAAAAAAACAAAATTAATACATTGTGATTTTGGAACAATTTTAAATAAATCAGGAAAACCATTTAAAACAAGAAATGGAAAAAATATAAAAATAAAAAAAATAATAAGAAAAATATTTAAAGAAGCAAAAAAAAAAATAAATAAAAAATATAAAAAAATATATAGTAAATCACAAATAAATAATATATCAAAAAAAATAACTATAAGTGCAATAAAATATATGGATTTATCCAGAAATAGAATAAAAAATTATATTTTCAATATAAAACAAATATTATCATTTAATAATAATACTGGACCATATATACAATATGCATACACAAGAATAGTATCTCTTCTTAAGAAAAATAATAAAACTATAAGTTACTGTAATAAAAAATTAAAAATTAAAAAAATAAATAATTTAGAATTGAACATAATAAAAAAAATATATAATTTAAAACAAATAATAAATGAATCATCTAATAATAATAGTCCACATATAATATGTAATTTTTTATATAAAATAACAAAATATTTTTCTAAATTTTATGAAAAAGAAAAAATAAAATCTATAAAAAATAAAGAAATAAAAAATAGTAAATTAAAAATAATATCAATAATAGGAAAAACAATAAAAATATGCCTATCATTATTAGGAATACCTGTATTGAAAAAAATGTAAAATAAATTATTTTTTCTGTCCAGCAACAAAACAATAATTATTTATATAACTTTTATATGAAAAAATATTAATATATTTTTTTTTAAATTTTTTTAAAATATATTTTCTATTAAATATAGAATGTTCTAAAATTAATCAACCATTTTTATATAAGTAATTATATGCATTATTTATTATATAAAATATATCCCTAATTCCATTAAATTTAGAATATAAAGAATAATAAGATTCATATTTTAAATCATTATTATTACAATTAAAAGTAATATTTTTATTAATATAAGGAGGATTACTAATAATTAAATTAAAATTCTTATTTATATTAGAAAATCAATTACTTTTAAAAAAAAATACGTTATTTAAATTCATTTTTAATGCATTATATATAGATAATTTTAAAGCAGAAATATTTATATCAACACCAAAAACTTTTATATTACTAAATTTATTAGCTATAGATAAAGCTATAACTCCACAACCAGTACCAAGATCTAAAACTTCATAATAATTATTTTTACTTAGTAAATTCATAGCATACTTTACCATTATTTCAGTATCAAATCTAGGAATAAAAATATCATAATAAATTTTATATTTAATGGAAAAAAAATAACATTTATTAAATAAATAACTTAAAGGAAAACCTTTTAATCTATTAATAAAAAAAAAATTTAACATTTCTAATTCTTTTTCATTTAAAAAATAATTTTTATTTAACATAATTCAATGATATTTTTTTTTTAAAACAAATTTTATAATAAGTAAAGATTCATTATATATATATTTATTTTTATAAACATATAAAAAAACTTTACTTAACCATTTTGATATTTTCATAATTAAATTTATTAAACTTTTTTAATAAAGGTTTTATTAATAAATATAACTTACCATTTAAAATTTCATATAAAGAATGAATAGTTAAATTTATTCTATGATCAGTAACTCTATTTTGAATAAAATTATAAGTTCTATTTCTATCTCCTCTAAAACCAGTTCCTAATAATTTTTTTTTATTATTATGTTCTTTTTTCTTTATTTTAGATAACTCAAAATTATATATTCTAGCTTTTAAAACATCTAAAGCTCTAGATTTATTTTTATGCTGTGACCTTTCTTGTTGACATTCAACAACTATTCCAGTAGGAATATGTGTTAATCTAACAGCAGAATTAGTAGTATTAACATGTTGACCTCCAGATCCAGATGATCTAAAAGTATCAATTTTAATATCTTCATTTTTTATAATAGGCAAATCTTTTTTAGGAATATCAGGAATTACAGCAACTAAACAAGTAGAAGTATGAACTCTTCCTTGAGATTCAGTAATAGGAACACGCTGAACTCTATGACCTCCAGATTCAAATTTTAAATTATTATAAACATTAAAACCGATGATTTTAAAAAGTATTTCTTTATATCCATTTGGATAATTTTCATTAACATTAATTAATTTTATTTTTCAATTCATATATTCAGCATATTTAATATACATTTTAAACAAATCTAAAACAAATAATGAAGCTTCATTTCCTCCAGTTCCAGCGTGTATTTCTAAATATACATTTAATTTATTTAATTTATCTAAATTATTATCTTTATTTAAATATAAATAATATTTATTTAATTTATTATTACAATAAATAATTAAATTATTTAATTTAAATATTTCTTCTTTAGCTAAATCTTTAAATTCTTTATCTAAATATAATAATTTAGCAAAATTTAACTCTTTATTATATTTAATTAAATTATTATAATATTTATTTATCTTATATAATATTTTATATTTACGACTTAATAAAATATAATTTTTATTATTATAAAATAAAGTATTATTTAATTTTAAACTAATTTTATTTAATTTTTTTTTTATAAAATTAATATCAATATCATTAATATCTATCATAATATTAAAATATTAAATTAATTATAAATATAATTCTATATAATTTCAAAAAAAACAAATAAATAATAATATATATAATAACTATGTGTATAAAAATAATAATAGGTATAGGAAATAAAAAAAAAAAATTAATTAATACAAGACATAATGTTGGAGTATGATTAATAAATAAAATAATAAATAAAAAATATAATAAAAATATAAAATTTGGAAAAATATATTATAAATATATAAATAAAAAAAAAATATATCTATATACTCCATTATCATATATAAATGAATGTGGTAAAAAAATAAAAAAAATAAAAAAAAAATTAAAAATAAAAAATAAAGAAATATTAATTGTTCATGATGAAATAAATTTAAAACCAGGATATATAAAAATAAAAAATAATTTTGCAAATAAAAGTACACATAATGGAATAAAAAATATACTTTTAAAATTAAAAAAAAATAATTTTTATCAATTAAGAATAGGAATCGGATATCCAAAAGAAAAAAATAAACTAAAAGAATTTGTACTATCAATACCAAATAAAAAAGAAAAAAAATTAATATATAAATCTATAAAAAAATCTATAAAATATATAAAAATATGAATAAAAAAAAAAAATTTTAAAAATATACAAAATATATTAAATTCAAATAAATAAAAATTAAAAATGAAAAAAATAAATAATATAAAAAAAATAATAGAAAAATATTCTAAAATACCAAACTTTATAATTAAAAAAAAAAAAAATATCAATATAACAGGAAGAATAATAAATAAAAGAAAAATGAAAAAAAGTATATTTTTAAATATACAAGACATAGAAGGTAACATACAAATATTTATCAAAAAAGATAAAAATTATAAAAAATATAAAAACATAAAAATAGGAGATATAATATATGTAAATGGAAAATTATTTAAAACAAAAACTAAAGAATTAACAATAAAATCTAAAAAAATAAAAATATTAACAAAAACAAAAAAATATTGACCAGATAAATTTAATAAAATTAAAAAAAAAGAAAAAAAATTTAGACAAAGATATTTAGATTTAATAATAAATGAAAAATCAAGACAAATATTTATAAAAAGAATTAAAATAATAAATTTAATAAGAAAATATTTAAATAATAAAAAATTTTTAGAAGTAGAAACACCAATGTTACATATAATACCAGGAGGAGCATCAGCAAAACCATTTAAAACATATCATAGTAAATTAAAAACAAATATGTATTTACGTATTGCTCCAGAAATATTTTTAAAAAAATTAATAATAGGAGGATTTAATAAAATATTTGAACTAAATAGAAATTTTAGAAATGAAGGAATATCTAGTAAACATAATCCAGAATTTACAATGATAGAAATATATAAAACATATGAAAATTATAAATATATGATGAAATTAACAGAAAATATAATATCATATGTAATAAATTCATTATTTAAAAAAAATATATTATTAAAAAAAAAAATAAATATAATAAATCCATATAAAATAATAACACTTAAAAAAGCAATATATAAATTCTCTAAACTATTTAATAAATTAGAAGATTTAGATAATAATGATAAAATAATAGAAATAGCAAAAAAAATAAATATAAATATAAAAAAAAATAATAAAATAGGTAAAATTTTAATAAAAATATTTGAAAATACAACAGAAAAAAAATTAATAAAACCAACATTTGTAACAGAATATCCATCAGATATATCATATTTATCAAAAAAAAATATAAAAAATAAAAAAATAGCAGATAGATTTGAATTATTTATAAATGGATATGAAATAGCAAATGGATTTTCAGAACTTAATAATTATAAAGAACAAAAAGAAAATTTTAAAAAACAATTAGAAAATAAAAAAAAAAATATATATGATAAAGAATATATAAATGCATTAAAATATGGATTACCACCAACTGCTGGAGTTGGAATAGGTATAGATAGATTAGTTATGATAATAACTAAAAGTAAATCTATAAAAGATGTTATATTATTTCCATCTATAAATAAATAAAATAAATATAATTTAAAATATGAATATAAAATGCGGAATAATAGGTGTTCCAAATATTGGAAAATCAACTCTATTTAATTTTATAACAAATAGTAAAATAAAAAATGAAAATTATCCATTTTGTACAATATTACCAAATCATAAAAATATTGAAATAAAAAATAAAAAAACAATAAATATATCTAAAATAAGTAAAAGTAAAAAAATAACTTTTTCAAAAATAGAATATATAGATATAGCAGGTTTAATAAAAGGTGCATCTAAAGGATTAGGTTTAGGTAATACATTTTTAAATAATATAAGAAATACTAATATAATAATTCAAGTAATAAGAATATTTAAAGATAAAAATATAATAAATATAAATAAAAAAATAGATCCAATAAATGAAATTAATATTATAGAAGATGAACTTATATTATCTGATATAGAAATATTAGAAAAAACACGAAAAAAAAATATAAAATACAAAAATATAATTAACAAATATATAAAATGTTTAGAGGAAAAAAAAATATTTAATAAAAATTTAATAAATAAAAATGAAAAAAATTTTTTTAAAAAAATAAATTTACTTACATTTAAAAAAAAAATATATTTCTTAAATATTGATAACTATGATAAAGACAAAAAAAATATTAAAAAAATAAAAAAATTTATAAAAAAAAAAAAACATAAAATAATATATAAAAATATAAAAAAAATATATAACGAAAAAAATAAAAATATAAAAAAAAAAATAATAAATAAAATACAAAAAAAAATAATAAAATCACTAAATTTAATAACATTTTTTACAACAAACAAAAAAGAAACTAAATCATTTATTTTAAAAAAAAATAAAAACATATTATATGCAGCTAAATTAATACATAGTGATTTTAAAAATAAATTTATAAGATCCATTGTTATAAATTATAAAAAATTTATAAAATATAAAGGATGAAATAAATTAAAAAAAAAAGGAAAAATAAAAATAGTAGGTAAAAATTATATTATAAAAAATAATGACATAATTCATATTTTAATAAATAATTAAATATTAATTTAAAGGATAAATAATAATGATATTCAAACAACCAAAAAATTTATATTTTATATTTACATTAGAATTATTCGAAAGATTTAGTTTTTATGGATTGCAAACTATATTAATGATATATTTAGTCAAAAAAATGTCAATATCAGAAACGGATGCAATTAATGTATTTTCTTCATTTAATGCAATAATGTATGGATTGGTTTTTGTAGGTGGATGAATAGGTAATAAAATAATAGGATCTAAAAGAACATTAGAATTAGGTTTATATATATTAATAATAGGATATACTATAATATTCATAAAACATAATGATATAAAATGAATATATTTAGGATTATCAATAATATCAATAGGAAATTGTTTATTTAAACCAAATCCATCTATAATAGTATCAGATATATATAAAAAAAATAAAAAATATACACCAGATTCTGGTTTTACAATATATTATATGGCGGTAAATATAGGTTCATTAATATCAATTATATTAATTCCATTAATAGCTCATAAATATAGTTGAAATATAGCATTTTTAATTCCAGTAATAGGTCTAATTGGATCTTTAATAATATTTAAAATTTTAAAAAATAAAATAAAAAAATACGGTTCAAAAATAGATTTTTATCCAATAAATAAAATTTATTTATTTATATTATTAATAATGATTTCTATATTTTCAATAATAAATTATTTAATTATACAAAATATAGATATAGCAAATAAAATAATAAACATAATAATAACACTAACTATAATTGTATTTATTAAAGAAATATTTTTTTTAGAAAAATTAGAAAGAAGAAGAATGATAGTTGCATTAATATTAATAATAGAAGCTATAATATACTTTGTTTTATATAATCAAATGCCAACATCATTAAATTTTTTTGCTATAAAAAATATAACACCAAAAATATTAGGAATAAAT
The DNA here is from genome assembly GCA_015134075.1 of Candidatus Stammera capleta. GTDB lineage: Bacteria > Pseudomonadota > Gammaproteobacteria > Enterobacterales > Enterobacteriaceae > Stammera > Stammera capleta_B. The sequence goes on along the minus strand of CP062308.1, from coordinate 228,823 downwards.
ATAAACCCAGAACAATTTCAAGCTCTTAACCCATTCTGAATAATAATATTTAGCCCTATATTATCATATATATATAATAAATTAGGTAAAAAAATATCTATAACATTTAAATTTGCAATAGGAATGATATTATGTTCAATATCATTTTTAATATTACCATGAGGAATATATTTAGAATATAATAAAACAGGTATAGTATCACCACATTGGTTAATAATAAGTTATGCTTTACAAAGTATAGGAGAGTTAATGATTTCAGGTTTAGGTCTATCAATGATAACACAACTTGTTCCTGATAAATTAACTGGATTAGCTATAAGTTCATGATTTTTAACAACATCAATTTCATCTATAATATCTGGAAAAATAGCAAATATAACATCAATTACAAAAGAAATGCATATAAATACATTACAATCTTTAGATATATATTTTTATAGTTTTTTAAAAATTGGAATATATAGTTGTATAATTTCTTTAATAATGCTAATTTTATCTCCAATATTAGATTATATAATAAAAGATAATAATTAATTTTTTAAAAAAATAAATCAGGGAAATAAAAATGAATATAGCTATAATAATATGCATGCATGGAAAACTTGGAATAGAAATGTTAAAAACAACAGAATTAATAATAGGAAAAAAAAAAAATATAAAAGCAATAGAATTTTTAACTGGAGAAAATGTAGAACATTTAATTAAAAAATATAAAAAAAAAATAAAAACATTAAATACAAACAATGGAATAATATTTTTTGTAGATATAATAGGCGGAAGTCCTTTTAATGCCGCAAATAAATTTTTATATAATAAAAAAATTAAAAACGATATAATATCAGGAACAAATATTCCTATGTTATTAGAAACAATAATGTCTATAAATGATAAAATATCATTTGAATCATTAATAAATAAAATAATAAATATAGGAAAAAATAGTATAAGTAATATCAATAAATATAATAATGTTATTATAAAAAAAAATAAAAAAAATAAATTAAAAAATAAAAAAATAAAAGAAAAAATGAAAATAATAATAACAAGAATAGATGATAGATTAATACATGGACAAGTTACTACAGGATGAAGTAAAGATTATCAAATATCAAAAATAATAGTAATAAATGATGATATATATAAAGATAAAATAAGATCAAAATTATTAAAACAAGTATCACCTCCAAACATAACTTCTCATGTTGTAAATATAAATAAATTTATAAAAGTATATAATAATCCTAAATATTCAGAAGAAAAAATTCTTCTTTTATTTACAAACCCAACAGATATAATTAAAATTATAAAAAAAGGTGTAAAAATAAAATCTATAAATATAGGAGGAATGTCATATAAAAAAAACAAAACACAAATTACTGAAGCTATATCAGTAAATAAAAAAGATATAAAATCATTTTACGAATTAAAAAAAATGAATATAGAATTAGAAATTAGAAAAGTACCAAACGATAAAAAAATAGATCTTTTTAGTATATTAAACAAAATTTAGTTTTTCCATTTAAAGAGGTTAAAATGGATTTTTTATTATATAAAATTTTATTAACTTTTATAATAGGTTCTTTAATAGGTATAGAATCTATATTAGATGAATTTCAATTACATCGTCCTTTAATATGTTGTACTATAGTAGGTATGATATTAGGAGATATAACAAAAGGTATATCAATAGGTGGATCACTTGAATTAATATCTTTAGGATGAATGAATATAGGAGCTGCAGTAGCTCCAGATACAGCTTTAGCATCTATAATATCAACTATATTAGTAATAAACGGAAAACAAAATCCTGGCGCAGGAATAGCATTAGCAATTCCTTTAGCTGCAGCAGGACAAATATTAACAATAATAGTACGTAGTATTACTATAGGATTTCAACATTGAGTTGATAAAATAGCAGAAAAAACACAAAATACATTCCATATATCATGTATACATATAAGTGCTTTAATGTTACAAGCTATGAGAATTGCTATACCAGCTATAATAGTTAATATATCTGTAGAAACAACACTAATAAAAAATATATTAAATTCAATTCCTTTATTTATAACAGAAGGTTTAAATGTAGCTGGAGGTATAGTTGTTGTAGTCGGTTATGCAATGGTAATTAATATGATGAAAACAAATTATTTAATGCCATTTTTCTTTTTAGGTTTTATAATAGCTGCATTTACACAATTTAATCTAGTAGCATTAGGAATAATGGGTACAATATTATCTATACTATATATACAATTATCACCTAAATATAGTACTTATAATATAAATAAAAAAATAGTTAAAGATGACGAATTAGATTAAATTATATTGGTAAATGATAATGAAAAATAAAAAAATAAATTCAACTGATTTAAGTAAAGTATTTATACGTAGTACTTTTTTGCAAGGATCATGAAATTTTGAAAGAATGCAAGCATTAGGATTTTGTTTTTCTATTATTCCAATAATAGATAAACTTTATAATGACAATTCTAAAGAAAAAAAAAAAGCTCTTAAAAGACATCTAGAATTTTTTAATACACAACCATATATGGTTGCTCCTATATTAGGAGTAGTTATAGCAATGGAAGAAAAAAGAGCTAATGGAATTAAAATTAATAGCAGTGCAATAAATAGTATTAAAATAGGATTAATGGGACCTTTAGCTGGAATAGGAGATCCTATATTTTGAGGCACAATAAGACCTATATTATCAGCTTTAGGAGCTAGTTTTGCTATAACAGGAAATATAATTGGACCAATAATATTTTTTATATCATTTAATACTATTAGATTATTAACTTTATATTATGGATTGTATTATGGATATAAAAAAGGAATAGGAGTTGTACAAGATATAGGAAATAATTTAATACAAAAATTAACAGAAGGATCATCAATATTAGGATTATTTATAATGGGAGTATTAGTAAATAAATGAACAAAAATAAATATTCCTATAGTAATATCTAAAATACAATATTATCAAGATAAAATAATACAAGAAATAACAGTACAAGATATACTTGATCAACTTCTTCCTGGATTATTTCCATTATTACTAACATTAATTTGTATGTGATTATTAAATAAAAAAACTAATCCATTAATAATAATGACAGGATTATTTATTTTTAGTATATTTGGAAAATATTTTAATTTATTAAATAATTAATATACATAAATAATTAAATTATATTTAAAACTATTTATTATTTAATTAATATTCAATTTAAATACCCATATAATATGGGTATTTATAATTTTAAACACTTATCTAAAATCCCTCTCTATTTAAAAAAAAAATAAATTTATATAAATTAAATAATTTAAAATTTAATATATTAAAATATATTTTTAAAAAATAAATTATTAATACTAAAATTTTATAAAAAAATGAAAAATAAAAATATAAAAATTATAAAAATAGAAGATGAATTAAAAAAATCTTATTTAAATTATGCAATGTCAGTAATAATAGGAAGAGCATTACCAGATGTCAGAGATGGTTTAAAACCAGTACATAGAAGAATATTATATTCTATGTATATATTAAAAAATTTTTATAATAAACAATATAAAAAATCTGCTAGAATAGTTGGAGATGTAATAGGAAAATATCATCCTCATGGAGATAATGCTGTATATGAAACAATAGTAAGAATGGCACAAAATTTTTCATTAAGATATCCACTAATAGATGGACAAGGAAATTTTGGATCAATAGATGGAGATTCAGCAGCAGCAATGAGATATACTGAAATAAAAATGTCTAAAATATCTCAAGAATTTTTAAAAGATATAAATAAAAATACAGTTAAATTTACAAAAAATTACGACAATACAGAAAAAATACCAGAAATTTTACCAACAAAAATACCAAATATATTAATAAATGGATGCACTGGTATTGCTGTAGGAATGGCTACAAATATACCACCACATAATATTACAGAAATAATAAATACCATATTAATATTTTTAAAAAATAAAAAAATAAAAACAAAAGAATTAATGAAATATATAAAAGGTCCTGATTTTCCTACAGGAGGCATAATAGAAAACACAAATGGAATATACAAAGCATATAAAACTGGAAAAGGACTAATAAAAATTAAAGCAAAAATAAAAAAAGAAATAAATAAAAAAAAAAACAAAAAATATATAATAATATATGAATTACCATATCAAATAAATAAGAGTAAAATAATAAAAAAAATAGTAGAATTAACTAAAAATAAAAAAATAGAAGGAATATCAAATATAAGAGATGAATCAAATAAAGATGGAATAAGAGTAGTTATAAAAATAAAAAAAAATATAAAAAGAAATTCAATAATAAAAAAACTTTATTATTTTACAAATCTAGAAATATCATATGGAATAAATATAGTAGCATTATATAAAAAAAAAGCAAAAACTTTAAATTTAAAAAAAATTATAAAAATATTTATAAAATATAGAAAAACAATAATAAAAAATAAAACAATTTTTAAACTAAAAAAAAATAAAAAAAAATTACATATATATAAAGGACTAATTATAACTCTAAAAAATATAAATGAAATAATTAAAATAATAAAAAATTCAAAAAATACAAATATAATAAAAGAAAAACTAAAAAATTATAAATGAGAAATAAATAAAAAAAAAAAAAATAAAAATTATTATTATAAAATGAGTGAAAAACAAATAAATTCTATATTAAAACTAAATTTAGGACAATTAACAAAAATAGAAAAAAATAAAATAGAAAAAAAATATATAAATATAAAAGAAAAAATAATAATACTAAAAAAAATATTAACAGACAAAAATACATTAATAAATATAATAAAAAATGAATTAATAGAAATAAAAAAAATATTCGGTGATAAAAGATTAACAACAATAAATATAAAAAAAAAAAATAATATAAAAAAAAAAATAAAAATAAAAGATTTAATAAAAAAAATAAAAATTATTATAATGATAACTAAACATGGATATATTAGTTATAAAAAAATAAATAAATTAAAAATATATAATAAAGGAACTAAAGGTAAAAAAATAAAAAAAACAAAAAAAAATGATTATATAAATAACATATTAATATCAGATACTCATAAAAAAATTCTTTTATTTTCAAACAAAGGAAAATGTTTTAAAATAAAAACATATATATTACCATATATAAAAAAAAATAATAATGGAAAACCAATAATAAATTTTATAAATATTAAAAAAAATGAAAAAATAACATATATATCAAAAAAAATAAAAAAAAATAAATTTAAATATACATTAATAACTACAAAACTAGGAATTATAAAAAAAATAAAAACTAAAAAAATAAAAATAAAAAATAAAAAAGGATTAAATATAATAAAATTAAAAACAAAAGATAAAATAATAGATATAAATTATATAAATAAAAAAGAAGAAATTATGTTATTCACAAAATTAGGAAAAACAATTAAATTCAAAGAAAATAATATAAGAAAAACAAATAGAAATTCATATGGAGTAAAAGGAATAAAATTAAATAATAAAGATGAATTAATTTCATGTATAACAATAAAAAAAAAAGATTACTTTTCTAAAAAAATACTAACAATAAGCGAAAATGGATATGGAAAAAAAATAAATATAAATGAATTTAACTTAAAAAAAAGAAATACAAAAGGTATATTTTTTTCAAAAATTAATAAAAAAAATGGAAATATAGTTAAAGTTATTAAAATAAATGATAAAAAAGATCAAATTATAATAATAACTAATAAAGGAAATTTTATACGTATAAAATCAGAAGAAATAAAAACTTTAAAAAGAAATACTAAAGGAATAATATTAATAAGATTAAATAAAAAAATAAAAGAAAAAATAACTTGTATAAAAAAAATAAAATAAAATTTATAAAAATTTTATTTTATTTTTTTTATAAAACATGTACAGACGCAGTATTACTAGTACCATATGAAACAAGAGCTCCAGAAACCATAACTACAATATCTCCAACTTTTGCATATCCAGTAGAAATAGATAAATCTTTACCAACACGATAAAAATCATCTGTAGAATTAATAGAATTAACAATCATAGGAACTACACCTTTACTTAAAAGTAATTGATTAGAAATTTTATTATTCTTAGTTAAAGCTAAAATTAAAGATTTTGGAAAATATTTTCTAATAAATTTAGCAGATTTTCCAGATCTTGTAAAAACTAATATTAATGGAGAATTTAATTTTCTTGATATATCAACAGAACTTTTACATACAGCTTCACTTATAGGCATATTAATATCATCATAATAAGAAAAATTATAATCCATTGTATTATCTGTTCTTTCACAAATATTATTCATTATTTTTACAGCTTCAATAGGATATTTTCCTTTAGCACTTTCTCCAGAGAGCATAACAGCATCAGTTCCATCTAATATAGCATTGGCTACATCTCCTGCTTCAGCTCTAGTTGGTCTAGGATTAATAATCATAGATTCTAACATTTGAGTTGCTGTAATAACAACTTTTCTTGCAAAATTACATTTTTTAATCATCATTTTTTGAGCAAAAATAACATCTTCAACTGGTATTTCAACACCTAAATCACCACGAGCAACCATAATACCATCAGAAATATTCAATATTTGATCAAAATTTTTAAGTCCTTCTCTATTTTCTATTTTAGATATTATTTGAATATCATTACCACCATTATTATCTAAAAATTTTCTTATTTCTAAAACATCAGAACTTTTTCTAATAAAAGAAGCTGCAATAAAATCAACATTATTTTTGCAACCAAATATTAAATCCTTTTTATCTTTTTTAGATAAAGCTGGTAAATTAACTTGAATATTTGGTAAATTAATACCTTTATTTTCACCTAACATACCACTATTATTAACTCTACATACTATTTTATTTTCATCAATTTTATTAATAACTTTCATTGAAATTAAACCATCATCAACTAAAATAGTATCACCTATACTTAAATCATAAAAAAAATTTTTATATGAAACTCCAACTATTTTATTATTACCAATAAAATTCTTATCATAAATAAAACTAAATATTTGATTTTTATTTAAAAAAACATCTTTAGAATTTTCTAATAAAGATGTACGTATTTCTGGACCTTTAGTATCTAAAATTATAGCAATATTTTTATTAGATTTTTTAGAAGCTATTCTTAAATTTTTAATATAATCTTTATGATCAGAATGATTACCATGAGAAAAATTTAATCTAGCTACATCCATACCAGACATAATTAAATTAAACAAAACATTCGAATCATTAATATTTGGACCTAATGTACAAACTATTTTTGTTTTTTTCATATAAATATTAATAAAATTAAATTAAATAATATGCGTTCTAGTGGAATCGAACCACCAACTTCCATCACGTCAAAATGGTACTCTACCATTGAGTTAAGAACGCAAATAAATTAAATATATAATATATATTATAATAATTATATAAAAAATTAAATAGTATATAATATATCTTTAATAATTTTTTTTTAAAAAAAAATAAAAAAAAAAAAAAAAAAAATGAAAAATAACATTATAAAAGAATTAAAAAATAGAAATTTAATAAATCAAATATCAAACGAAAAACAAATAATAAAAGAATTAAAAAAAAACAACACATATATATATTGCGGATTCGATCCAACTTATGAAAGTTTACATATAGGACATCTTATACCATTAATAACACTTAAAAGATTTAAAACTTTTGGACATAAAATAATAATTTTAATAGGTAATTTTACTGCAATGATAGGAGATCCTAGTTTTAAAAAAAAAAAAAGAAAAAATAACTCAATAAAAAATATAAATAAATTTAGCAACAAAATAAAAAAACAAATTAAAAAAATAATATCAAATGATATATATATATTAAAAAATAATAAATGATTTAATAAAATGAAATTAAATTTTTTTTTAAAAGATTTAGGAAAAAATTTTATTTTAAATCAAATGATTAATAAAGAATTTTTAAAAAAAAGAAATTTTAAAAATAAAAATGGTATTAATTTTTCAGAACTAAGTTATACAATATTACAAAGTTACGATTTTTTATATTTATTTAATAATAAAAAAACAAAAATACAAATAGGTGGATCTGATCAATGAGGTAATATAATATCTGGAATAAATTTAATAAAAAAAAAAAATAAAAAAGAATCTTATGGAATAACACTACCATTAATGGTAGGAAAAAATGGTATAAAACTAAGCAAAACAGAATCAAATAATATATGACTAGACGAAAAAAAAACAACACCATATGAATTTTATCAATTTTGATTAAATATTCCAGATGAACATACATATATATATCTTAAACAATTAACTTTTTTAAATATAAAAAAAATAAATTATATAATTAAAAACAAAAATATCAATAAAGCAAAAAAAATACTAGCAGAAAATATAACTAAATTAATATATGGAGAAAAAAATACAAAAAATATAATTTTTGCTACAAATATTTTTTTTAAAAAAAAAATAAAAATAAAAAAAATAGATTTAGAAAAATTATATAAAACTAAAATACCAAAAATAAATATCTCTAATAAAATTAAAAATTTAAAAAATATATTAATTTTATTAAAAATTACAAAAACTAAATCTCAATCTCATAATATTATATTTAATAAATCAATAACTATAAATAATAAAAAAATAAAAAATACAAATTATGAAATAGAAAAAAAAGATAAGTTATTTAGTAAATTTACAATAATAAAAAAAGGAAAAAAAAATTTTTATCTAATAAAATGAACAAATTAAAAATAAATTTCTGAAAATATATTTTTTTTTAAAATATTAAATTTTTTATTCAATAAAAAAAAAACATCTTTAAACATTTTAGAAGAACCACAAATCATAAAACGACTATCATTATTTATGATATTATTAAATTTATTACATATAAAATAATATAAATTTATATTTGATACTCTTCCATAATAAAAAGGTAATTTAAGATATTTTTTAAAATTACTTACTGATATAATAAAGTTTAAAATATTTTTATTGTATATCTTTTGTAAAATTAATAAAACATTTAAATAATGGAAATTATTTAAATGTTTTATACCTCATAATAAAAAAATATTTTTAACTTTTTTTTTAATATAAAAAATATATGTTTTTAAAATAGATAAAAAAGGACTAATACCAGTTCCATTACAAATCATTCATAAAGTATCTATATTTTTATTTTTTAATACATTTAAAATAGTAAATTTTCCATATGATAAATTAGATATATATATATTACTATTTATATTTAAATTATATAATTTATTACTTAAATAACCATTTTTAATTCTAGAAATATAAAATTCCAAAAATCTATCACAAGGAGAATTAACTAAAGAATAAAATCTATAAATATAATCATTTTTATATTTCAATGCTAATTTAACAAATTGTCCACCTATAAAAAAATCTAATTTATTATCTAAATATATATTAAAATAAATATCATTATATCTAAAAATATATATTAATTTTAATTTAATAAAATTTAAACTATTCATAAAAATAATATTATTTTTTAAAATATTTAGATTTTAAATATTTACCATAAACAATTTTTTTAAAATTATCTTCTATTCTAATTAATCTATTATATTTAGATATTCTATCAGATCTACTAACTGAACCAGTTTTAATCTGACCAGAACAAACACCTATAGATAAATCTGCAATAAATGTATCTTCTGTTTCACCTGATCTATGAGAAATAATAACAGAATAATTATTTTGTTGAGATAATTTAACAGCTTCTAAAGTCTCAGTTAAAGTTCCTATTTGATTTAATTTAATTAAAACAGCATTAGCTATATTTAAATTTATACCTTTTTTAATTAAATCAACATTAGTTACAAATAAATCATCACCAACTATCTGAACTTTATCTCCTAAATAACTAGTTAAATAAGAATAACCATCTCAATCACTTTCACTTAATGGATCTTCTATAGAAATTATAGAATATTTATTAATTATTTTTTTAAAATAATCAGTTAATTCATAAAATGTAAAATATTTATTCTCAAAAAAATATAATTTTTTCTTTTCATCATAAAATTCAGATGCTGCACAATCTAAAGATATATAAACATCTTTTCCTAAAATATAACCTGATTTATCTATAGATTCACTTATTAATGATAATGCTTCTTCATTAGAAGATAAATCAGGAGCATATCCGCCTTCATCTCCTACAGAAATCCTTTTATTTTTAGATTTTAATATTTTTCCTAAATTATGAAAAATTTCACAACATATTCTTATAGAATGTCTAAAGCTATTAGCATTTACAGGAATAATCATAAATTCTTGTATATCAATATTATTATCAGAATGACAACCACCATTTATTATATTAACCATTGGAGTTGGCATATAAAATTTTTTATTATCTATAAGTTTAGATATATATTCATATAATGGTATATTTAAATATTTAGATGCAGCTTTAGAAACTGCTAAAGATACTGCTAATATAGAATTAGCTCCTAATTTAGATTTATTTTTTGTTCCATCAAAATTAATCATAATATTATCAATATTTTTTTGATCTAAAACATCTAAACCAATAATTTCTTTAGAAATAATATTATTTATAATAAATACAGATTTTAAAACACCTTTACCTAAATAACGATTTAAATCATTATCACGTAATTCTAAAGCTTCATTAGATCCTGTTGAAGCTCCAGATGGAACAATAGCTCTTCCATAAATATTATTATCTAAATAAACTTCAGCTTCTACAGTTGGATAACCTCTTGAATCAATAACTTCTCTACCTATAACTTTTTTAATTTTACTCATAAATAACCTATTAATAATAATAAAAACTTATATATATAAACTCAAAATTCTTATTTTATAAAACTTATTTAATAAAATATATTTAAATTATATATAAACTTTAATTTTAAAGATATCAAATTAAAATATTTATAAATATATAATAAAATATTAAATATATGATAATTTATTATAATATTAATTTAATCTAATTATAACAATAATATATAAATAAAATTTATTAAAATAATTAAATTATAAAATTTATTTATTTTTTTTAAAAAATTTATATTTATAAATATTTTTTTTATATTAAATTTAAATATTCATAAAAAATATGTTAATATAATAACGTGGGGTAGAGCAGTGGTAGCTCGTCGGGCTCATAACCCGAAGGTCGTTGGTTCAAATCCAACCCCCACAATCTAATTTCATTTAATTAATTTTATTTAAATAAACTATATATATTATATAATATATATATAATCATTATTCCTCTTAAAAAACCAAAAAAAATACCAAAAATTTTATCTAATAAAAAAAAACTAGAATACAAAAAAAATTTAAAAATAAAAAATAAACATTTTTCTAAAAAATAAACAAAAAATAAAAAAAATGGAACTAAAAAAAATAAAAATAAATTATATTCTTTATAAGAAAAACTTAAATAATTAATAAAAAAATTAATTAACAAAAACTTTTTTAAAAAAATATAGAAAAAAAAATAGAAAAAAAAATTAAATATCTCCCTAAAAAAACCTCTTTTAAATCCTCAAAAAACAGATAAAATAATTATTAAATAACTAAACAAATATAAAATATCCATAATTTTAAAATTAATTTAAATACTTTTATTAAAATATATTAAAAATAAAATATTTAACTATCATATTAATATTAAATATAAATATATTAAATAATTAAATATAAATATATTATATAATAAATAATACAAAACAATAATAAATATAAAAATAAAAAATAAATATTTTAAACAAAATAAATAAATTAATAATATATAGAAACTAAATATAAACCATAAGGTTTAATGGTATTAAAATAAAAACTTTTACGATTTCTATAATATAAAAAATCTTTTAATCAAAATATAGAATATTTTTTTAAACCAACTAATAACAAACAACTAATTATGTTTCTAACCATTTTATATAAAAAAGAATTAGCTTTTATGTCAAAATATATAAAATGATTTTTTTTAAAAATATTTAAATAATAAATAATTTTAACAGGATTTTTAGATTCACATCCAGAAGATCTAAAAGAACTAAAATTATGTTTACCAATTAAAAATCTAGAAGATTTAATCATTAAATTTATATCTAATTTATAATTACAAAAAGTTACTAATTTATTTAAAAAACTTGATTTAATTGCAGAATTATATATTATATATATATATCTTCTAGCTAAAGCATTATATCTAGAATGAAAATTAAAATTAACATATTTTATCCATTTAATATTTATATCATTAGGTAAAATAGAATTTAAAGAATATAAAATTTTTTTTATATCTATATAATTTAAAATATCAAAATGAAAAATTTGACCAATACTATGAACTCCAGAATCAGTTCTACTTGAACAAAATATTCTAATATAATAACCAAATATATTATATAATTTACATTCTATAATACTTTGTATACTTAAATCATTTTCATTTTGTTTTTGTCATCCTATGTATCTGCTTCCATTATATTCAACACAACAAATTAATCTATTTTTTTTTAACATATTATTTTTTCTTATAACGCAAATAATATAATTTAGATTTTCTAAAATTTTTTTTTTTACAAACAATAATACTATGTATAATTGGTGAATTAATTTTAAATAATTTTTCAACACCTTCACCATAAGAAATTTTTCTTACTAAAAAAGAAAAATTTAAATATTTTTTTTTAATAGATATAACAATACCTTTAAAAGATTGTAATCTTTTTTTTTCACCTTCAATAACTCATATTTTAATATCTAAAATATATCCAACATTAAATAATGGAAATTTTTTATATTTAAAACACTTTTTTTCTACATAACTAACAATATTATTTTTCATAAATATAATTATAATATAATAAATAAATTTTTATTTTTTTTTATTAAAATTTAAAAAAAAATTATTTAATAAATAAGGTTTTTTAGATATAGTTTTTATAAATGATTTATTATATCTTCATAAAAATATTTTTTTATGATTACCAGAAAGTAAAATTTTAGGAACAGGTAAATAATTAAAAATTTTAGGTTTAGTATAATTAGGATATCCTAAAAATCTATCTAAAAAATTAAAAGAATCAGAATTAGTAGAATTAATATTTCTTAATACTCCTGGGTATACATCTTACTATAGAATCAATAACAACTAAAGTTGAAATTTCTCCACAACTTATAATATAATCACCAATAGATATTTCTATATCTATATAATTATCTATTATTCTCTGATCAATACCATTATATCTTCCACAAACAAATATTAAAGAATAATAACTAAGTAACTTATTAATTAAAAACTTATTTAAAATATCACCTTGAGGTGATAAATAAATAACTAAAGATTTTTTATATAATTTTTTAATTCTATTTATTATAAAATATAAAGATTCTGGTCTTATTAATAATCCAAAACCCCCTCCATAAATTTTATCTTCAAAAAAAGATTTTTTTCCAATAAAATCCATTAAATTTCAAAAAAATAAATTAATCTTTTTTTTTCTTATAGCTTTATTTAAAATTCCATTTTTACAAGGAGATATAAAAAAATCAGGATTAATAGTAATTATATTAAAATCCATAAATATACCATAATTAATTAATTTTTAATTTAAAATATTTTTTTATTAAAAAATTAACTCTTTTAGATATTACAACTCCTTTTTTAATTCAATAATTTAATAAATCAATATTAATAAATATACCTATATTATTTTTAAATTCCAAAAATGGATTATAAAAACCTATTTTTTCAATAAATTTACAATTTCTAAATCTACGTCTATCTGCAACAACAATTTTATAAAAAGGAAGTTTTAATCTTCCGTAACGTGCTAAACGAATAACTACCATAATATCCTATAAAAAATAAAATTAATAAATAGTGGGAGAGGGATTCGAACCCTCGATATTTTTTATATATACACGCTTTCCAAGCGTGCTCTTTAAACCACTCAGACATCCCACTCTATAATTAATATAATATATTTTGATATTTTTTACAAAATAATATATAATAATAATATTCCTCTGTAGTTCAGCTGGTAGAACAACGGACTGTTAATCCGTATGTCACTGGTTCAAATCCAGTCGGAGGAGATATTTAAATATCTATTTGATTTATATCTATAGTATTTTCCTTAATAAATTTTTTTCTAGGATCAACTTTATCTCCCATTAAAATTTCAAATAAATTACTAGCTTTTAAAGCATCTTTAATATAAATTTTAGAAATAATCCTATTTTTAGGATTCATTGTAGTTTCTCATAATTGATCAGGATTCATTTCTCCTAAACCTTTATAACGTTGAATAAATATATTATTAGATTTTATATTTAAAACAAAATTAATTAAATTTAAAAAATTTTTTAAATAAACTTTATTATTATTTAATAATATATAAATATCATTATTATTTTTCTTTAAAAAAAATAATTTTTTTCCTAAATTTAATAAATTAATATATTCATATTCTAAAAAATATCTATTTAAATAAAATATTTCACTATAAAAACCATCAATAAATGTAAATTTAAATTTATAAAAAACATTTTTCTTTTTTATAATTTCACAAATTATTTTATCACAAAAAAAATTCCTTTTATCTAAAAAAACAGAAAATTCTTTAATTCATAAAATATAATCATTTGAATTATTAATATTCAAATATTTAAAAAACATTAAAGAGTCAAAAATATATGAAGAAAAATTATTTTTAATTATAAAAATTAAATCCATTAATTTTAAATATTTTAAAATATAAAAAATAAAATCAGAACTTTTTAAAATTACTTTATTATTTTTATATAAACAAATATTTTTAAAAGAAAAATACACTTTATATTTAAGTAAATCAAATTTTTTATTTATATAAATTTCTTTATTTTTAAAACATATTCTATATAAAGGAGGTCTCGCTATATATAAATGACCATTTATAATTAAATCAGGCATATATCTATAAAAAAATGCTAATAATAAAGTTCTAATATGAGCTCCATCAACATCAGCATCCGTCATAATAATAATATTATTATATCTTAATTTATTTAAATCAAAATTTTTATTTAAAATACCACATCCTAATACTGATATCAAAGAACATATTTCTTTAGAAGAAAGTATTTTATCTAAATTAGTTTTTTCTACATTTAATATTTTTCCTTTTAAAGGTAAAACAGCTTGATTAATTCTATTTCTACTCTGTTTAGCAGACCCCCCAGCAGAATCTCCTTCAACTAAAAATATCTCAGAAAATTTAGAATTTTTTTCTTGACAATCAGCTAATTTACTAGAAATATAAGATAAACCTATATTTATTTTTTTTTTATATAATTCTTTAGATCTTTTAATAGATTCACGTATTTTACAAGAATTTATAATTTTATTAAATATATTTTTTGTATCTTTAGGATTTTCTAAAAAATATTCTAATAAATTTTCATAAATAAAAGATTCTACATTAAATTTTATTTCAGAAGAAATTAATTTACTTTTTGTTTGAGAAGAAAATTTTGGATCAGGAATTTTAATAGATAATATACAAAATAAACCCTCTCTTGTATCATCACCTATAATATTAAATTTATTCTTTTTATAATTTAATTCCTTTTCTAAAAAAAAATTAATAACACGAGTAATAGCACGTTTTAATCCAGACAAATGAGTTCCACCTTCAATTTGAGGAACATTATTAGTAAAACATAAAATTTTATTTCCTATAATATTTACTCATTTTAATGCTACTTCCATAAAAAAATTTTTTTTTTTTATTTTACAAAAAAAAATATTTTTATGAATACTTTTTTTTTTACCAATAATATAAAATAAAAAAGATTTAATTCCACCTATATTTAAAAAACTATCAATACTTTTTTTTTTTAAATTAATTAATTTAATTTTCAAACCACAATTAAGATAAGATAATTGATTTAACCTATCAAATAAAATTTTATGTTTAAATTTATTAATATTTAAAAAAATATTTAAATCAGGTCAAAAACGTATATAAGTTCCTTTTTTATTAGTTTTACCAATAACTTTTATATTAAAATTTGGTACACCAAAACTATAAACTTGATAAAAAATCTTATTATCTCTATATACTATTAATTCTAATTTTTTAGATAAAGCATTTACTACAGATATACCAACTCCATGTAAACCACCAGAAATACTATAAGAATTATTATCAAATTTACCTCCTGTATGTAACGTAGTCATAATAAGTTCAGCAGCAGAAATACCTGTTTCATTATGAATATCAACAGGTATACCTCTTCCATCATCTAATACAGAAATTGAATTATCTTTATATATAGTAACAACAATATTTTTACAAAAACCAGAAAGAGATTCATCAATAGAATTATCTAAAACTTCAAAAACCATATGATGTAAACCAGTTCCATCACTAGTATCACCTATATACATACCAGGTCTTTTTTTGACTGCATCTAACCCTTTTAAAATTTTTATATTAGAAGCATTATAAGAATTAATATACGTTTTTTTATTCATAAATAAATATTATAATTTAATAGGCATTAACATATAAATAGAAAATTTATTATTTAAACTAATTATTTTTGCTATAGAATCTGAATCTTTAAAAAAAAATCTTATTATATTATCTTTATTAATAGATTTAATAATATCTAAAATATATTTTATATTAAAACTAATTTCTAAATTTTTACCAAAATAATTAATAGAAATTTTTTCTTTTATTTCATTATTATTAGAATCACTATTAATCATATATAAAAAATTATCTTTAAATAAAAAAGTTACATAACTAAATAAAGATCCACTAATAACAGAAACTCTCATTAAACAACTTTTAAATTCTAAAACATCTATATCTATATATTTATAATCTTTAGTAGATAAAATAATACTTTTATAATCAGGAAATGATCCATCTATTAAAGAAGAATATATAATAAAATTATTAAAAATTATTTTAATAATATTATTATTTCATTCTAAAAAAACATTTTCATTATTTAATTTATCAAATAATTTTAATAAAATTAAAACTAAATTACGAGATAGTATAAAAGAAAAAGAATCTTCTTTACTATAAATAAAATTATCTTTTAAATTATAAAAAGAAATACGATAACTATCAGTAGTAACAAAATAAAGATTTTTTTTTTTATATTCTATTAACATACCATTCAAATAAAAAAAAATATCTTGATCACCTATAGAAAAATATATTAAAGAAATTATTTTCCTAAAAACAAAACTTGAAATTGATATTTTTTTACTAAATAAAATACTTTTTTTAAATATAGGAAAATCATTAACAGGTAAAGTTGATAAATATATTAAACTATTTAAACAAAATATTTTTAATCTATTTTTTAATAATAAAAAATATATATTTTCATTATCAGAAAAATTACGACATAAATCATATAACTTATTTAAATTTACAGTAGTAGATCCAGATATATAATTAAAATTATTATCATCCAAAATAATATAAGCACTAATTTCTATATCTAAATTAGTAACAATAAACTTAAGCTTTTTTTTATATAAAATTAATAATATATTAGATAATATTGTATTATTTTTAGATTTACCAATATAACTATTAAATTTAGACAATAAATTAATTATTTTTTTTTTTTCTATTCTAAAATACATTTTTTTTTATTTAAAATAATACTTATTAAATTTAAAAAATCATTTTTTACTAAATTATTATTTAAACACAAATTATTTATTTTTTTACAACTATATAAAATAGTAGAATGATTTATATTTTTAAAAAAAAAACCTAATTCTATTAATGAATAATTTGTTAACTTTCTACTTATAGCAATAGCTATTTGTCTTGGATAAACAATAAATTTACATCTAGATTTAGATAATAATTTATTAACAGTAATACTAAAATAATTAGAAACAATTTCAATTATATAAAACACATTAATAAAATTATTTTTTAAAAAAAAATTACAAAATATTTTTTCTAAAAAACTAATAGTAATATTATTAAAATATTTTTTATTTAAAATATTATAATTTAATATATTAAGAAAACTATTTAATTCATAAATATTTTTTATATTCATTTTTGAAATAAAACAAATTATATTATCCTTAAAATTTAAATTCATAAATTTAATTTTCTTATATATAAATTTTTTTTTTAAAAAAAAATCTATTCTATTTATTTTTATATTTAAACCAGAATATAATATTGAAGATAAATTTAAATTAAAATTTAAATTTTTAATATTTTTATTAGAAGTAACAACTAAAAATTTACCACTTTCTAAAAAAAAATTTATTATATTTAATAAATTTAATTGAATTATTTTTTTTCCAAAAAAAAAGTGAATATCATCAATTAATAATATTGTAGCAGACCTAAAAGAATTTTGAAACTCTAAAATACTATAATTATTTATAAATTTTAATATATTTAAAATAAGAACTTCAGATTTTATATAAATAACTTTTACTTTAAAAAAGTATAAAAAATTTATATAATTACCAATTGCATTTAATAAATGTGTTTTACCTAATCCAGATTTACCATATATAAATAATATATTATTATATTCTTTTTTCAAAAAACATATATTTAATGATTCTTTATAAGCTATATAATTAGAATCACTAAAAATAAAATTATCAAATCTATAATTATTTAATAAAATACAATTATTCATTTTAATATCTTTATTTAAAAAATAATAATTTTTAATAAAAAAAACTTTTTCATAATTAAAATATAAAGTAAAATTATTATTATATTCTTTAAAAATAAAATAATTAATTAATTTAATATATTTTTTATAAACATAATTAAATATAAATTTATTAGGAGCATATAAAAAAATCTTTTTTCTATTAAAAAAAACTTTTAAAGGAAAAATTCACATATTAAATTCATTTAACGAAATAATTTTTTTAAATTTAACTAAAAATTTCTTTCATATATTAAATAACAAAATAAACTCCTATTATGATATAATTTTAAATAATATATTACATAAATTATAAATAAGTATAAATTAATAAAAATGAAAAGAACATATCAACCATCAAAAATAAAAAAAAAAAGAAATCATGGATTTATAAAAAGAATGTCAACTAAAAATGGAAGAAAAATTATTAATAATAAAAGAAAAAAAAACAGAAAAAAAATATAGATATTTTTTTAAAAAAAAAAATAAAATTAAAAAATATAATTTTAAAAAAAAAAAAATAATTAAAAAAAAAAATTTTATACTAATTAAAAACATACCAAACAAATCTAAATATCCAAAAATAGGTATAATAATAAATAAAAAAAATATTAAAAAATCAATACAAAGAAATAAATTAAAAAGAATAATAAGAGAAACATTTAGATTAAAACAACATAAAATAAAAAAAATAAATTATTTAATAAAAATAATTAACAAAAAAATACTTTTTTTAAAAAAAAAAAAACTATTTAAATTTTTTATAAAAATATGAAAAACACAATATATTAATTAAAAAATAATTTTAAACAGGATATATAAATGCTGTATAAAAATAAAATATTTATTATAATAATATTTTCTTTATTTTTATTAATTATATATAAAAATAAAATATATGCAAATAATGTAATAAAAAAAAATATAAATAAAAAAAATAAACAATACATATATATAAAAAATAATGTATTTTTAATTAAAATAAATAAAAAAAACAATAAAATAGAAAATATATTATTCAATTACTATAAAAATAAAATAAAAAATAGTTATTTATTTAAAAAAATCATTAAAAATAATTTTTTAAATATAAAAATTAAAAAAATATATAAAAAAAAAAATAAAATAATTAATTTTAAAATAAAAAAAAAAATATTTTTTAAAGATAAAATAATATTACTTTCATATATTAATAATAAAAAAAACATAAATATTTATAACAAAATAACAATAAATAAAAATTCATATGATATATCAATAGATTATATTATAAAAAATAATTTTAAAAAAAAAATAAATATAATATATGAAAATAAATTAGCAAAATTTAAAAAAGAAAATAATAATGAATATAAAGAACAAAATATATCATATTTAGACGATAAAAAAAATTTTTATAAATATAATATAAATGAAATAGATAAAAATATTTCAATAAAAAAAAAAATAAATTGAATATCAATATATGAAAAATATTTTATTTATACAATAATTCCAATAAATAAAAAAAATAATAATATATATATAAAAAAAAATAATAATATATTATCTATAAATTTGATAAACAAATATGAAATAAATAAAAATCAAAAAAAAAAAATAAAATTAAAATTATGAATAGGACCAAAATTAAATAATTTAAATGAAATAATATCAGATAAACTTGATTTAACAATAGATTATGGATTATTATCATTTATTTCTAAACCATTATTTTCAATGTTATCAAATATAAATAAAATAACAAATAATTGAGGATATTCAATAATAATTTTAACTATAATATTAAAATTAATAACTTATCCTTTAAACAAAAAACAACATAAATCATTTTTATTAATTGAAAAAATACAAAAAAAAATTAAAAAAATTAAAGAAAAATATAAAAACAATAAGGATAAAATAAATAATAAAATAATAAAAATATATAAAAAATATAATATAAATCCTTTCAATGATATATTATTATTATTAATACAAATTCCTATATTTATATCAGTTTATAATATATTAACTATACCTATAGAATTACAAGAATCAAAATTTATATTTTGAATAAATGATTTATCATTACATGATAAATATTATATTTTACCAATAATAATGGGAATATCTGTATATTTATTACAGATAAATAATATTAAAAAAAAAAATAAAACAAACATAATCTTTCCAACATTAATTAGTATATTTTTAATAAATTTTCCAAGTGGATTATTATTATCATATATCATAAATAACTTTATTACTTTAATACAACAAAAAATAAATAAAAAAAATAAAAATTAAATGAAACATTTTAAAGATACAATTATATCTCAATGTACACCAATAGGTTATAGCGGAATAGGAATAATTAGAATATCAGGAAAAAAATCAAAAAAAATATATAAAAAATTAACAAATAAAAAAATAATAGATAGACATGCTACATATACTTCAATAAAAAATAAAAATAATATAATAATTGATTATTGTATATTAATATATTTTAAACTACCAAATTCTTTTACAGGAGAAGATATATTAGAAATACAAAGTCATGGAGGACAAAAAATAATAGAACTAATAATAAAATCAATATTAAATTTTAATATAAAAAAAATAAGAATAGCAAATCCTGGAGAATTTACAGAAAGAGCATTTTGAAACAATAAAATAGATTTAATACAAGCAGAATCAATAAATGATATTACATATGCAAAATCAGAAAATACAATATTATTAGCTATAAAATCATTAGAAGGTAAATTATCTAAAAAAATCAAAAATATAAATAAAATAATAAAAAAAATATTAATTTTTTTAGAAAAAGAAATAAGTTTTTCATACAAAAAAACAACAAAAAAAAAAATGTTTTGATTTATAAAAAAAATATATAAAATAAAAAATAAAATAAAAAACATATATTTAAATTCTAAAAAATCAATAAAAATTAAAGAAGGTTTTAAAATAGTTATAGTTGGAAAACCAAATGTTGGAAAATCAAGTTTAATAAATAATATAACAATGAATGATACATCAATTGTATCAAATATACCAGGAACAACACGAGATATAATAAAAGAAAATATTATAATAAATAACATAAATGCTGAAATAATAGATACAGCGGGAATACATAAAACTGATAATAAAATAGAAAAAATAGGAATAAAAAAAACATGAAAAATGATAAATGATTCAAATATAATTATATTTATAACTGATGCAAATAAAGTAAAAGAAGAAAAAATAATAAATTATTATAAAAAAAAAATAGAAAATAAAATAAAAAAAAATAAAATAAATATATTAATAAGAAATAAAATAGATATAACAAAAGAAAAATTTAAAATAATAAAAAAAAAAAAATATACAATAATAAATTTATCTATAAAAAAAAATAAAAAAAAAATAAAAAAAATAATTGAAATAATTAAAAATAAAACAAAACATATAAATATAGAAAATAACTTTTTATCACAAAAAAGACATATATATATAATAAAAAAAATATATAAAAATATAAAAAAAATAAAAAATATTATTAAAATGCATTTAATAACAAAAAAAAATATAAATTTTGATATTATATATGAATATTTAAAAAATATTAAATGAAAATTTAATGAAATAACAGGAGAAAAAAAAGATATACCAAAAGATATTATAAATAATATATTTAAAAATTTTTGTATAGGAAAATAATTAATATAAATAATTAAATATTTTAAAAATAAAATTAAATGTGTATAAAAAAAATAAAAAATAACATATCAAATATAAGAATAGATATTTTTTTAAAAAAAAAAATAAATCAATCAAGAAATAATATAAAAAAAATAATTAAAAAAAAAAAAATTTATATAAATAAAATTTTATGTAAAAAACCAGGTAAAAAATTAAAAATAAATGATGTAATACATATAAAAAAAATAGAAAAAAAAATAATAAAATATAATCCAAATAAAAAAATACCACTAAATAAAGTATATGAAGATAAATATATACTTATAATAAATAAAAAAAATAATATAGTTACACATCCGGGATATGGACATATAAATGATACAATTATGAATAAATTAATATTCAGTTATCCAATAATAAATAAACAATTACCAAGATGTGGATTAATACATAGATTAGATAAAAATACAACAGGATTAATTATAATAGCAAAAAAAAAAAATATATATGAATCATTAATTAATGATATGAAAAAAAGAAAAATAACTAGAATTTATAAAGCTATAGTTTTAGGAAAAATAAAAAAAAATGGAATTATAAATAAACCTATATCAAGAAATAAATTTAAAAGAACAACAATGTCAATAAATAAAAAAGGAAAAAAAGCTATAACACTATTTAAAATAATAGAACAATTTAATGTCTGTACATTATTAAAAATAAAATTAAAAACTGGTAGAACACATCAAATAAGATTACATATGAATTATTTAAATCATCCTATAGTAGGAGAAAAAATATATACAAAAAAAAAAATAATAAATAAAATAAAAAAAATAAAAAAATATAATTTTTTACTAAATTTTAATAGACAAGCTTTACATGCATCAAAAATTATATTTAAACATCCAAAAAAAAAAAAAATAGTAATAAATAGTAATATTCCTAATGATATATATGATTTAATATTCAATTTAAGAAATATAAATTAATGATTTAATTTTAATCATCTTTCTAATATAATAACAGCTGAAATAGTATGAACATTATAATTAGAATAAAAAGAATTATATAATTTATAATTATCACTTATAAAAGTTTTAGCTGAAAAAGAAGTAAATCTTTCATCAGAAAAAAAAATTTCTAATTTAAATTTATTAAATAATTCTTTAGCA
The DNA here is from genome assembly GCA_015134075.1 of Candidatus Stammera capleta. Taxonomy (GTDB): domain Bacteria; phylum Pseudomonadota; class Gammaproteobacteria; order Enterobacterales; family Enterobacteriaceae; genus Stammera; species Stammera capleta_B. The sequence goes on along the minus strand of CP062308.1, from coordinate 205,192 downwards.
AATTTTTTTATATGAAAAATAATAAACTTATATTTATAATTATTTGAATAATTAAAAGGACATCCAATTACAGCTTTTTTTATTAATCATATATCTAATATTTTTTTTATATCCATTCAATTAATAGGAACACCATTTTTAGCATTTAAACAAATTATAGGAGTAGCTGTTTTAGTATAAAATTGTCCTATAGCTATACCTATATATTTCATTCCAAAATCAAAAGAAATAATAAACATATATAAATCCATTAATCTATATTAATAAATCAATAATATTCTTTAAATTATATTTAGCATTACCTATTAATAAATAACTATTATCTTTAAAAAAAACTGGATTTTTTATATTAGAATATCCAGTATATAAATTATCTGTTTTTTTAAATATTACTACATATTTTGAATTTCATACTTTTAATACAGGCATACCGTATAATATACAATCTTTATCATATATAGCTCTACAATTAATTATATCATTAGCTCCAATAACTAAAGTTAAATCAGTTAAAGAAAATAAATCATTAATATCATCTAAAAAATAAATATATTTATTAGAAATTTTTGATTCTGCTAATAAAACATTCATATGTCCTGGTAATCTTCCAGCTACAGGATGAATAGCAAATTTTACATCTATATTAAAATTTTTTACTAAAATATTTGTTAAATGATATAATAAATAATGAGATTTTGATAAAGCCATTCCATAACCAGGAACAATTATAATTTTTTTAGATTTTTTCAAAAAATTAATAACATATTTAATAGATATTTTTTTTATATTATTTTTAATATTATCTGATTTATTTAAAATTTTATTTTTATAAACTAAAAAATTACCTAAAATAATAAATAATATTGATTTATTTATAGAAAAACACATATTTTTTGTTAAAAAAAAACCAGAAGAAAAAACTATAGAACCAATAATAATTAATAAATTATTATTTAATATAAATCCAGAAAATAAAGCAGATAAACCAGAATAAGAATTTAATAAAGATAAAACTATTGGTACATCTGAAGAATCTAAATTATTAACTAATATAAAACCTAAAAAACAACTAGAAAAAAAAATAATATAATAAATAAAAATTTTTTTAAATTCATAAAATAAAAATAAATAAAATAAAAAAAATAACAAAAATAAATTAAATAAAAAAATAATTTTTTTTTTAAAAATTTTTTTTTTATTTAAAAAATTTCTTAATTTTAAAAAAGCAACTATAGAACCAATAAAAGTAATTGATCCAATAAAATTACTTAAAAAAACTTCAATTAAATATATAATATTCAAATAAACATTATTATATACTAATAATAAATTATTAAAACCTATAATTACAGCAGATAAACCAACAAAACTATGCATTAAAGAAATTAATTCAGGAACATATATTATATCAATTTTATTAGAAATTAATATACTTATAAATAAACTTAAAATAATTAAAAAAAAATATAAAAAAAACAAATATCAATTTTTTAAAAAAAATAAAACATAAAAATAAGAAAATATTACACCTAATAAACCTAAATTATTAGCTTTTATAAATACATTTTTATTAGAAAAAAAAAATAAACAAAAAGTAAACAGTAATATACTTATAATATTTAATAAACATAATATAATATTATTATTAAACATAATTAACCTATAAATTATTTATTAAATAACATTTTTAACATACGTCTAGTTATAAAAAAACCAGTAAACACATTTATATTTAATAAAAAAAAAGATAAAAAAGAAAAAAAATTACCTAAAGAACCATTAGTATTTGATTGTAATAAACAACCTATAGAAATCATACCAGATAAAGCATTTGTTAAAGAAATTAAAGGTGTATGAAAAGAATAATCAATATTAATAATTTTTTTATATCCTATTATACTAAATAATATAAAAATAAAAAAATTACTTAAAAAAATAACTATATAATTATTATATATAATATTAATACAATTTAAAAAAATTAAAAATAATAATAATAAAAAAAAATAATTATTTATATTAAATTTATTAAAATTATTTTTTTTAAAAAAAGAATTAAATTTATTAAAATCATTTTTTTTAGAATTTTTTTTGTTTAAATATAAAATTCCTTTGTAAAAAAAAATAGTATTTTTTATAATAAAATCATTAAAATTTAAAAAATTTTTATTTTTCTTATTTAAAATTAATTTTAAATAATTAACTAAATTATTACTATATAATAATGATGTTATACAAGGACTTAAATTAGAAAAATCATCATAACTTATGATCTTAATATCTTTATATTTAACTACTTTATTTAAAGAACTTAATTCACAATTACTACCATTTTTTGAAAAAAAATCTACAATAACAATTTTTTTATTTATCTTATTTAAGATATTTTTATCTATTAAAAAAAAAGAATTACTATTACAATTTACAGATATTATAATTATATCAAATTTATTTATATTTTCTAATAAAAATAAATATAAACTATTTCTAATTTTTATATATTTAGCACCTAAACTTTCAATATAATCTTTAATATCTAAATTAATATCATATACATATACTTCAGATTTAAGAGATAAAAAAAAACTAATAGTAGAAAGACCAGATATACCAGCTCCTATAATAAAAATTTTCAAAGGATTTATTTTAATATTTGAAAAAAAATAACCACCAATAAAACCATCATAATGATATATAGATTCAATAAAAAATCTATATCCAGATACATAAGATATAGAAGTTAAAAAATCCATATTCTGAGCTCTAGATATACGAGGTATTTTACTTAAAATAAAGATACTTATTTTATTTTTTTTTATAAAATCTAAATAATATTTATCTAAAATAGGTAAATTTAAACAAATTAATATAGAATTTTTTTCAAAACATTTAAACTTTTCAAAACAAGGAAAATTAATAGATAAATTAATATCTTTATAAATTATATTTTTTGATTCTAATAAAATTGCTCCATTATTAATATAATTATTATTACTAAAACCAGATAATAATCCACAATTTTTTTCAAAAAAAATATTATTAACACCAATATTCTTTATAAGAAATAAATCTTTAGGTATAAGAGAAACTCTTTTTTCACCAATTTTATCTTCTTTTAAAATATTTATTGATAACATATAATTAAATATTAACATATTAAATAATAAAAAAATAAAAAACTAATATATAATACCATATATAAATATTTTTTTTAAAAAAAATAAATTACAATTAAAGGAAAAAAATGAATAAAATAATTTTTTTTAGTGCAAAAAAATATGAAATAAAATATTTTAATTTAATAAATAAAAAATATAACTTTAAAATAAATTATATTAAAGAATCTATTAATATAAATAATATACATAAAGTAAAAAATTATAACCATATATGTATATTTGTAAATGATAATTTAAATTCACCAGAAATAATATATAAACTTAAAGAATTTAATATTAAAACAATAGCATTAAGATGTGCAGGTTATGATAATGTAAATCTAAAATTAGCAAAAAAATTAAATATAAAAGTAACAAATGTAAAATCATATTCACCAGAATCAATAGCTGAATATACAATAGGTTTAATATTAAATTTAACAAGAAAAATATATAAATCATATCAATATACAAAAAATAAAAACTTTACATTAAATAATTTAATTGGATATAATTTAAAAAATAAAACTATAGGAATAATAGGAACAGGAAAAATAGGAATAAAAGTTATTAAACTATTAAAAAATTTTAATACTAATATATTAGCTTTTGATATAATTAAAAATAAAAAAATATATAAATATAATGCAAAATACACATCTTTAGATAATATATATAAAAAATCAGATATTATTTCATTACATTGTCCATATAACAGCTCTACTCATTATATTATAAATGAAAATTCTATAAAAAAAATGAAAAATGGAGTAATAATTATAAATACTAGTAGAGGAGAATTATTAAATACTAAAGAAACAATTAAATATATAATAAAAAAAAAAATTAGCGCATTAGGATTAGATGTTTATGAAAATGAAAAAAAATATTTTTTTAAAAATAAATCAAATAAAATAATAAAAGATAATAATCTTAATTTACTTTTAAGTTATCATAACGTATTACTAACAGGACACCAAGCTTTTTTAACACATGAATCATTAGAAAATATAGCTAAAATAACATTAAAAAATATAAAAAAAATATCTTCTAATAAAAAATGTGAAAATATTGTTATATAAACATAAAATGATTAAAAAAAAAAAAATAAATAAAGAAAATTATAAATTTGGATTTATAACTAAAATAAAAAATGATGATATAAAAAAAGGAATAAATAAAAAAACAATAGAAATAATATCAAAAAAAAAAAAAGAACCATTATGAATGTTAAAATTAAGAATAAAAGCATTTAATATTTGAAAAAAAATGAAAGAACCAAATTGGTTTAATGGAAAATACAAAAATATAAATTTTTCAAAATATAAATATTATTCTGCTCCAAAAAAAAAAAATAATAAAAAAATAAATTCAAAAATAAAAAATACATTTAAAAAAATAGGTATAGATTTTAAAAATAAAAAAACAGCTGTAGACGCAATAATAGATTCAATATCAATAAAAACAACATTTCAAAAAAAATTATTTAAATTAGGAATAATATTTTGCTCAATAAGTAAAGCAATAAAAAAATATCCTAAAATAGTAAAAAAATATATAGGAAAAGTAATACCAATAAAAGATAATTTTTTTTCTGCTTTAAATACATCAGTTATGTCAGATGGAACTTTTATATATATTCCAGAAAATATAAAATGTCCTATTAATTTATCATCATATTTTAGAATAAATGCAAATAATATAGGTCAATTTGAAAGAACACTTATAATATTAAAAAAAAACAGTTATCTTAATTATATAGAAGGATGTTCAGCTCCAATAAGAAAAAAAAAACAATTACATGCAGCTGTAGTAGAAATAATATTATATAGTAATTCAAAAATAAAATATTCAACTATACAAAATTGATTTCCTGGAAATAAAAAAAATAATGGAATATTAAATATAGTTAATAAAAGAGCTTTATGTAAAGGTAAAAATAGCAAAATAACATGATTACAAATAGAAAAAGGAGCTTTAATAACATGAAAATATCCTAGTTGTATACTTTATGGAAAAAACTCTATAGGTAATTTTTATTCATTATCTATTACTAAATTAAATCAACAATCAGATACTGGAACAAAAATGATACATATAGGGAAAAATACAAAATCAAAAATATTAACAAAAAGTATAGTTACTGGTAAAAGCAAAAATACATATAGAGGAATAGTAAAAATAAATAAAAAAGCAAATAATTCAAAAAATCATACAGAATGTCATTCTCTTTTAATAGGAAATAAATGTTCATCATTTAGTATCCCAAACATAAAATCAAAAAATAAACTTAGTAATATTGAACATGAATCAATAACTAAAAATATAAAAGAAGAACAAATATTTTATTTATTACAAAGAGGATTTAATAAAAAAGAAGCTTTAAACATAATAATTTATGGATTTTGTGAAGAAATAATAAATATGTTACCAATAGAATATGCTTTAGAAACAAAAATAAACTTATTTAATAAATATTAATGTATATATTAGAAATAAATAATTTAAAAATAAAAATTAAAAAAAAAACAATAATAAAAAAAATAAATATAAAAATAAAACCTGGAGAAATACATATTTTAATGGGACCTAATGGATCTGGAAAAAGTACATTATCTTTAGCAATAGCTGGAAATAAAAAATATAAAATTAAAAAAGGAATTATTAAAATAAATAATAAAATAATTAATAAAATTAAAATAGATGAAAGAGCAAAAATGGGATTATTTGTATCATTTCAAAATACAATAGAAATTTCAGGTTTAAATAATGAATTATTTTTATATAAATCAACAAATATAATTAGAAATTATAATAAAAAAAAAAAATTAAATATATTAGAATTTAAAAAAAAAATAAAAAAAAAAATTAAATTACTTAATTACCCTAAAAAATTATTAAAAAGATCTTTAAATAAAGGATTTTCAGGAGGAGAAAAAAAAAAAAATGATATATTACAAATATTACTATTAAAACCTAAAATATCAATCTTAGATGAAATAGATTCAGGATTAGATATTGATTCTTTAAAAAATGTATCAAAAATCATAAATAATTTAAAAAATAAAAAAATGTCTTTTATTATAATAACACATAATATTAAAATATATGATTATTTAAATATAGATAAAGTTCATATTTTAAATAACGGAAAAATAATAAAATCTGGAAAAAAAAATATAATAAAAATAATAGAAAAAAAAGGATATAAAAAAATTTAAATATATATTTAAATAAATACAATGAAAATTAATAATAAATATTTTTATAAAAATATAAAAAAAAATTTTTTAATAAAAAAATCTTTTAAAATAATTTTTTTAAATAAGAAAATTATATATATAAATAAAAAATTAAAAAATATTTTATATATAAATTATTCATTAAAAAAAAAAAAAAATATTAATATAATAATATTTAAAAATAAAAATATAAATATTCCAATACATTTTATAAATATAAATAATATAAATGAAAAAAAAAAAAAATATAATATAAATATATTAATAAAAAAAAACATAAATTTATCAATTATAGAAGAACATTATTCTTTAAAAAAAAATAAATTTATAAATTATAATACAAATATAACAATAAATAAAAAATCTAATATAAAATATTTTCAGATAATAAATATAAATAAAAAAACATCATTTATATCAAAAGATAATATAAAAATTAAAAAACATTCAAAACTTAAAAAAATAATCTTTTTTATAAAAGCAAAAAATATTTTTATAGAAAATAAAACAATATTAAGAAAAAAATCAAAAATAAAATTATATAGTTTATCTATAATTAAAAAAAAAAAAAATTATATATATAAAACAGAAATAAAACATAATTCATACTATTCTACAAGTAAACAAAAACACAAAAATTTAATAATATCACCAGGAATAATAAATTTTATAGGTAAAATAATAATATCATCAAAATCAAATTTTTCAAAAGCTAAATTAGAAAATAATAATTTATGTATAAATAAACCAAAATATATATATAGTAAACCACAATTAAATATATTTAATAAAAATTCAAAATCAAAACATAAAGTAAAAATATATTATCCAAATAAAAAAAAAATATTTTATTTACTTAATAGAGGATTTAATAATTATGAAAGTAACAAAATATTATATATAATATTTATAAAAGAAATAATAAACAAAATAAACTTTAAAAAATTAAAAAAAAAAATAGAAAAAATTATAAACAAAAATATATAAAATGAATTATAATATTAAAAAAATTAAACTAGATTTTCCAATATTTAAAAAAAAAATAAATAAAAAAAAATTTGTTTATTTAGATAATGCTTCTACATCACAAAAACCTAAAATAGTAATAAAAAAACAATCAGAATTTTATAAAAAACAATATTCTTCTATAAATAGAGGTATATATAAATTAAGTAATATAAATTCTAATTATTTAGAAGAAATAAGAATTAAAATAGCAAAATTTATAAATGCGAAAAGTCCAGAAGAAATTATATTTACAAATAATACAACAGAATCAATAAACTTTATATCAAATAGTTTAACTGAAAAAAATATAAATAAAAATAATAATATAATAATATCTATTATGGAACATCATTCAAATATAATACCATGATATATATTATCAAATAAAATAGGATTCAATATAAAAATATGAAATATAAATAATAAAGGAGAATTAAATTTAAATAATTTAATTGAATTAATAGATAAAAATACAAAAATAATTTCTATAACACATTTATCAAATGTTTTAGGTACACTAAATCCAATTGAAAAAATAATTTCAATAGTAAAAAAATATAATATTATAAGTATAATAGATGGAGCACAAGCAATATCACATAAAATAATAGATGTACAAAAAATAAAATGTGACTTTTATTTATTTTCTGGACATAAATTATATGCACCAACTGGAACAGGAATAATATATGCAAAAAAAAAAATAATTAATAAATTAAATAATTGAAAAACAGGAGGAGGAATAATATCAAATATAGATATAAAAAATAATAATATAAAAAAAATAGAATTTATTAATCCACCATGAAAATTTGAACCTGGAACTCAAAATATAGAATCTATAATAGGTTTAGGAACGGCTATAGACTATATAAATAAAATAAATATAAATAATATAATAAATCATGAAAAAAAAATTATAAATTATACATTAAAAAAATTAAAATTAATAAAAAATATAGAAATTTATGGATCGAAAAAAAAAACAGCTATAATTTCTTTTAACATAAAAAATATACATTGTTATGATATAGGAGTATTATTAGATCAAAATGGAATTTCAATAAGAACAGGAAATCAATGTGCTATACCATTAATAAAACATTATAATACAACAGGAGTATGTAGATTATCTATAGGAATGTATACATCTAAAAATGATATAAATAAATTTATATATACTATAAAAAAAATAATTAAAAGATTAAAATAAAATGTTTCCTAATATAAAAAAAATAATAAATGAAATAAATTTACTAAAAAATGATAAAGAAAAATATATATATATAATTGATTTAAGTAATATTCTTCCAATAAAAAAAAAAAATATAAGAAATAAACATAATATTATAAAAGGATGCCAAAATAACGTATGAATAAAAATAAAAAAAAAAAATAAAAAAATATATATAAATGGAGATAGTGATTCATTAATAATAAAAGGTTTTTTAGTATTAATAATATCATTATTATATAAAAAAAAAATAAAATATATAAATAATATAAATATAAATAATATATTAAATAAAATTAATATTTTAAAAAAAATAACATATACAAGATCTATAGGAATTCAAACAATAATAAAAAATATAAAAAAAAAAATAAACAAATAATAAAATATTAATATATATATAATTTTAAAATAAAAACCCTCCCTTCTTTATAAAAATTTTTTTAAAATTTTATTTAAAAAAAATAATAAATTAATAAAATATTAATATATATAAATTTAAATATTAAAACTAAAAATTAAATTTAATATAAATATATTAAATACAAATAATAATGCAATAAATATATTTATAAATACAAATAAATAATAATTTTAAATAAATAAATATATATAACTTTTAAATAATAAATAAATATATGTTATGAAATATAATTAAAATGAGTACAATAATGTTTATATCTAAAATAATAGGTTTTATAAGAGATATATTAATAGCAAATATATTTGGTATAAACAAACAAACTGATGCTTTCTATACAGCTTTTAAATTACCTAACATGTTAAGAAAAATATTTGCAGAAGGAACTTTTTCATATGTATTTATACCTTTATTAAGTAAATATAAAGAAAATAAAAATAAAAAAAAAATAAAAGAATTTATTTCTTCAATATATTATTTATTATTTATAATATTAATATTAATAAGTATATTAGGTATAATATATTCAAAAAATATAATTTTATATACATCACCAGGATTTATAAAAGATAAATTTAAAACTAATTTTACAATAAAAATTTTAAAAATTATTTTCCCATATATTATTTTAATATCTTTAACATCATGTATTTCATCTATATTAAATGTATGAAATATATTTATATATCCAACTTTTACACCAATAATATTAAATATATTTATAATAATATTTACTATATTATCAAATAAATTTAAAATACCAATATTATTATTATCATGATCAATAATAATAGGAAGTATTTCACAATTATTTTATCAAAAAATAATATTAAAAAAAATACCAATTAAAATAAAATTAAAATATTTTAATATATTTAATAAAGGTATAAAAAAAATTTTTATAAATATAATACCAGTTATAATAGGAATGATTATATTTCAAATATCTCAAATAATGAATAATAGTATTTTATCTTATTTAGAATCTGGATCTATATCATGAATATATTATGCAGATAGATTAATAGAATTACCTTTAAGTATATTAGGAACAACTATAAGTATAATATTACTTTCTAAATTATCTAATAATTATAATAAAAATAATATTAAAAAATATAAAAAAATAATAAATAAATATTTAAGAATAACTTTAATATTAAGTATACCTATATCAATAATATTAATATTAATATCTAAATTTTTTATAATAACATTATTTAAATATGGAAAATTTAATTTCAAAGATGTAATAATGACATCTAAAGCTTTAATTGCTTATTCAATAGGATTAACTGGACTAATACTTGTTAAAATAATTACTACATGTTTTTATTCAATAAATGATACTAAAACTCCAACTAAAATATCTATTTTTACATTAATTTTTACACAAATATTAAATATAATTACATTAAAACTATTTAAACATGCAGGACTAGCATTATCTATAAGTATATCATCTTATATAAATACAATAATATTATGTTGAAAATTAAAAAAAAAAAATATACTAAATATAAAATATAACTGATTTTTATTTTTTATTAAAATATTATTATCTTCTATAATAATGATAATATTTATTAAAACAATAATAAAAGAAAATCTTATTAATTATTTTATTAATCTGAATTTTGCATTCAGATTAATAAATCTATCTATTATAATACTAATAAGTATTATAATATATATTATTTGTTTAATAATATTTAAAATAAATATAAAAGAAATAATAAAATAATTTTAAAAAATAAATATTACTTTTTTAACATTTTTATGCAATCAATAGCTGATTGAACAGTATTAATTTTTTCAGCTTCTTCATCAGAAATTTCTATATCAAATTCTTCTTCAAAAGCCATAATTAATTCTATAACATCTAAAGAATCAGCTCCAAAATCATTAATAAAAAATTTACTATTATCTATATCTTCTAATTTAACATTTAATTGATCACTTATAATTTTTTTAACACGATCATCTATATTTAACATCATATTAACCTGTAAATTTATTTAATAATTTAATAAAATTAATATTATAAAACATCACAAATATATCATACATTTAATAAAATACAAAATTAAATTTTATATTTTTTATTTTTATAAAAACCTTTTTTAGAAATATTATGATATAAACTATATTCTTTATTTTTCTTATTAAAATATAAAACAGGTATAAATAAAGAATAATTATTAGATCTACGAGAATTTCTTTTAGATCTACTTTTTTTACTTTTTTGAACAGCCATAAATATTACCTTTTTTTTTTAAATTATTTAATATAAATAATAATTTACTATCTATTTTTGAATTAAAACACATTTTTTTACCAAAAATAGGATGTTTAAAACAAATACAACTACAATGTAAAAATAATCTTTCAAAATTAAATTTTTTCTTAAAAAAATTATTTATTTTTTTATTTCCATAAATTTTATCAAAAATTATAGGATATCCTAAAAAACTAGTCTGTAATCTTATTTGATGAGTTCTACCAGTTAATGGTTTAGCTATAATTAAAGTAAAATTACCTATATAATTACAAACTTTAAATAAAGTTTTTGAATATTTACCATTATTACAATTATTAGAAATATACTTATTATATTTATTTCTAACTATAAAATTTTCAACTTTATTAAGCTTTAAAGGTCAATGACCATAAACAAGACAAATATATTTTTTTATAATTTTACAATCTTTAAAATCCTTATGTAAACAATTTAAAACTTTTTTATTTTTAGATAATAATAATACTCCAGATGTATCTTTATCTAATCTATGAATTAATTCTAAAAAACAAATATTTAAATTCATAAATCTATATATATCAATAATATTAATATAACTATTAGTTCCACTATGAACAGATATTCCAGATGGTTTATTAATTATTAATAAATATAAATCTTCATAAATTATATTATTTTTGTATAAATTTAATGTATATTTATCTATTGAAAAATTATTTCTATTTAATTTTATTAAAGGTATTCTAACTAAATCATTTATTTTTAATCTATATTTAAATGATATTCTTTTTTTATTTACTCTAATATTACCTTTTCTTAATAAAGAATATATTTTAGATTTTGGTAAACATTTTATTTTTTTAAATAAAAAATTATCAATGCGTTTACCTTCATCATTATAATTTATTTTAATAAAATTTAAAAAAAAATTATTATACATATAAATATTATATATATATTTATATATATAAACTATTTAAAATTTTTTTTTTTAAAAAATATAATAATTTATAAATAAAATTATTAAAAATATTATAAACTAAAATTAATAAAGAGAAATAAAAAATGAAAAGAATATTAATAAATGCTACACAAAAAGAAGAATTAAGAATAGCATTAGTAAATGGACAAAAACTTTTTGATATAAAAATAGAAAACACAAAATATAAAACAAAAAAATATAATATTTATAAAGGAATAATTTCCAGAATTGAACCAAGCTTAGAAGCAGTATTTATATATTATGGATCAAAAAAACATGGTTTTTTACCAATAAAAGAAATAAATGAAGATTATTTTAATAAAAAAGATAAAGATATATATAAACAATTATATAAAGGAAAAGAATTAATAGTACAAATAAATAAAGATGAAAGAAATAATAAAGGAGCTTCATTAACTACATTTATAACATTAGTTGGTAGTAATATAATACTTTTAATAAATAAAAAAAAACCTCATGGAATATCAAAAAAAATAGATGGAAAAAAAAGAATAATAATAAAATCTATAATATCCAAATTGGATATACCAAATAATATAAGTATAATAATAAGAACAAATGGAATAGGAAAATCTATAGAAAAAATTCAAAAAGATATAAATAATAAAATAAATAAATGAGAAAAAATAAAAAAATATGCTTATAAAAAAAAACCTCCTCATTTAATATATCAAGATAATAATATTTTAATAAAAATATTTAGAGATTATTTAAATGAAGAAATTAATGAAATATTAATAGACGATTATAAATATTATTTATTATCTATAAAACAAATAGAAAAAATAAATAAAAATAAATATATTAAAAAAATAAAATTTTATAATAAAAAAATACCATTATTTAGTTATTTCCAAATAGAAACACAAATAGAATCTGCATATAAAAGAGAAGTTAGATTACCATCAGGAGGATTAATTACAATAGATATAACTGAAGCATTAACTTCAATAGATATTAATTCATCAAAATCAAAAAAAGGAATAGATATAGAAACTACTGCTTTAAATACTAATTTAGAAGCAACACAAGAAATATCAAGACAATTAAGATTAAGAGATGTTAGTGGATTAATTGTAATAGATTTTATAGATATGAATTCTATAAAAAATCAAAAAATCATAGAAAAATCTTTAAAAAAAAGTATTAAAGATGATAAAGCTAAAATCCAAATTGGATATATTTCAAAATTTGGATTATTAGAAATGTCAAGACAAAGAATAAACACATCACTAAAGGAATCTAGTCACTATACATGTCCAAGATGTAAAGGATTTGGTAATATAAGAGATAATGAATCATTATCATTACTAATATTAAGAATAATAGAAGAAGAAGCTTTTAAAAAAGATACTAAAGAAATACATGTAATAGTTCCAATAGATATTAGTATATATTTAATAAATAAAAAAAGATATTTTATTTATTTAATAGAAAAAAAACAAGAAAAAAAAGTTAAAATATTAATAATACCAAATAAAGAAATGCAAACACCAAATTATTCAATTTTAAGAATAAAAAATAAAGAAAAAAAAAATAATTATTATAATAATAAAAATAATAATAATGATTTTAAAAAAAATAAATATATATATTTAAAAAAAAAAAAAACAAATACATATAAAAAAAATACATTTATTAATAAAAAAACAAATAATAATTTTAAAAATGATAAAAATAATAATATATTAAAAACTTTTTTATATAATTTAAAAAATAAATTTAATAATATTTTTAAAAAAATATTTTTTAAAAATAGAATTCATTTACAAAATAAAAAATATATAAAAAAAATAAAATAATTTTTTAAAAATAATAAAATATGAAAAAATATAACCATAAAAAAATAGAAAAAAAAGTACAAGAATATTGAAAAAAAAATAAAACATTTAAAACAAAAATTAATATAAAAAAAAAAAAATTTTATTGTTTATCAATGATTCCATATCCTTCAGGATATTTACATATGGGACATGTAAGAAATTATACAATAGGAGATATCATTGCTAGATATCAAAGATTAAATAATAAAAATGTTTTACATCCTATAGGATGAGATGCATTTGGATTACCAGCTGAAAATGCAGCAATAAAAAATAATACATCACCAAAAAAATGAACTAAAAAAAATATAAAATACATGAAAAAACAATTAAAAAAATTAGGAATAAGTTATGATTGAGATAGAGAAATAAATACATGTAAATCTAATTTCTATAAATGAGAACAATGATTATTTATAAAATTATTTAAAAAAAAATTAATATACAAAAAAAAAGAAATAGTAAATTGATGTCCAAAAGATAAAACAGTATTAGCAAATGAACAAGTAATAAATAAAAAATGCTGAAGATGTAATACAACAATAATAGAAAAAAAAATATCACAATGATTTATTAAAATAACTAAATACGCTAATAAACTTTATAAAGATATAAATAAATTAAAAAAATGACCAGAACAAGTAAAAAATATGCAAAAAAAATGAATAGGAAAAAACAAAGGAACAGAAATAACATTTAATATTAAAGATATTAATAAAAAAATAAAAATTTTTACTAAAAAAATAAAATTTTTAATATACACAGAATGCATATCTATATCAAAAAATAATAAAATAATTAAATTTATTGAAAAAAAAAACAAAAAAACACTAAATTATTATAAAAAAAAAATAGATAAAAAAAATGATAAATATATAGGAATATATACTAAACTATATACTATAAATCCAATAACTAAAAAAAAAATTTACATATGAATAACAAATTTAACAAATGATTTATACAATACAGAAGAAATATTAATAACTCCTAAATATTACAAAAGTCATTATAATTTTATAAAAAAAAATAAAATAAAAAAAAAAAAAATAACAAAAATAGAAATAAATAACATTAAAAAAAAAAAATACAAAATAATTAAAAATTTATTTAAAAAAAAAATATTAAAAAAAAAAATTAATTTTAAAATAAAAGATTGGGTTATATCTAGACAAAGATATTGAGGAGTACCCATACCAATAATATATATAAATAAAAAATATAAAACAATAAAAGAAAATGAATTACCTTTAAAATTACCAAAAATAAAAAATAAAAATTTTTCTACAAATTTTTTAAAAAAAAATCTAAAATGAAAAAATATAAATATTAATAATAAAATAAAAAGAGAAACAGATACATTAGATACTTTTTTTGAATCATCTTGATATTATATGAGATATACTTCTCCTGAATATAAAAAAAATATATTTAATTATAAAGAAACAAATTATTGATTACCAATAAATATATATATAGGAGGAATAGAACATGCAACAATGCATTTAATTTATTTTAGATTTATGCATAAATTTTTTAAAAATATAGGATTAACAAAATTTAATGAACCAGTAAAAAAATTAATATGTCAAGGTATAGTAGTATCAGATGCTTATTATTATAAAAAAAATAATAATAAAATATGAATACCAATTAAAATGGTTAAAAAAATAAAAAAAAATAAAAAAACGTATTTTTATTATAAAAAAAATAATATTAAATTAAAATTAGCTGGAAAAATTAAAATGTCAAAATCAAAAAATAATGGAATAAATCCTAAAAATATAATAAAAAAATATGGAGCTGATACAATAAGATTATTTATAATTTTTGCAGCACCAATAGAAAAAAAACTCTATTGAAATGAATCTGGAATAAAAGGATGTTATAGATTTATAAAAAAAATATGAAATTTAGTAATTAATTTTGAAAAAATAATATTAATTAAAAAAAATAAAAATATTAAAATAGATTCACTAGATAAAATAAAATTTTTACTTAATAAAACTATAAAAGACGTAACATATGACATAAATAGAAAAAACAATTTTAATACAGCAATAGCTAAAATAATGAAATTTACTAATATAATTAGTAATTATAAAATAAAAAATAAAAAAGAAAAAAATACTATAAAAAAATGTATAAAAAAAACAATAATTTTATTATATCCATTTATACCACATATAAGTTTTTATTTATGAAATAAATTAGATAATAAAAAAATAATAGATAATATTTCATGACCAAAAATATATAAAAATAATGAAAATATAAATTTTAAAATAAAAATTGCAATACAATTAAATGGAAAAACAAAAAAAATAATAGAAATAAAAAATAATATTAATAAAAAAGAAATTTTAAAAACTATTTATAATAATAAAAAAATAAATAATATATTAAATAAAAAAAATAAAATAAAAAAAATAATATATATAAAAAATAAAATTATAAATTTTGTAACAAATAAATAAATGGAAAAAAAAAATATTTATAAAATAAAAAATAAAAAATTTTTTTTTCATATAATAGGCAATAATATTTTTAAAAAACAAAAATGTAAAATAATTTTAAAAAAAAAAATAAAAAAAAAAAACATAGATATAAATATAATAAATTTTTTAATAATTAAAAAATTTGAATGAAAAAAAATAACACATTCAATAATAAATAAAAATTTTTTATCAAAAAAAAAATTAATAATATTAAATTTTATAGAAAAAATAAAAAATATAGAAAAAAATATATATAAATATATAAATAAATATATAAAAAAAAACGAAAAATATATATATATAATATTTTTATATGAAAAATATGAAAAAATAAATAAAAATATTATTTTTAGAAAAAAAAATAGTTTAATAATTAATTGTAATTATAAAAAAAAAAAAAATATAATAAACAAAATAGAAAAAAATATAAAAAAATTGATAAAATCATTTAAAAAAAAAAATATAATAAAATGTTTAAATAATATTAAAAAAATAAAAAACAATAAAACTAATAAAATTTATTTAATAAATATTATTTTTAATTATATAAAAAAAAATTTAAATAATTATAAATATAAAAAAAAAATTAAAATTCTTAAAATAATAAAAAATATAGAAATAAAAATTAAAAAACATTTAAATTCAGAATGAAAAGAAATATATTTATTATGTATTAATATAATAAGATATAAATAAATTTATAATCTTTCTAAAAAATTATTAAATGTCTTTTTCTTTCTTTTTATACTTTCAAAAAAAATATCTTTATCTGAATATACAAAAACCTTTTTTTTCGCCCTAGTAAAAGCAGTATATACTAATTCTCTATTTAATAAATTAGAAAAATAATCAGGAAAAACAATAAAAATATTATCAAATTCTGATCCTTGAGATTTATGAATAGTTATAGATCAAGGATTATCCCAAGAATAAATATTTTTAATATAAACTAATCTATAATTTTTATAAAAATCATTAAATAAAACTTGTAATCTATTTTTTAAAAAAACAATAAAACCTAAATCTCCATTATATAAATTTAAATCATAATTATTTTTATTAATTAAAATAGGTTCTCCATAATAAAAAATTTTTTTTTTATAAGAATAAATTAATTTTTTTAAAACTTTATTTTTAAATTTATTATTTATATAATAATTAATAAATAATGTTCCTAAAAAAGTATTTTTTAATACCGTAATTATTTGAAATTTATTAAATATTTTAAAAAAATTATATTTTTTATCATTTTTATTAATAAAATCAATATAATACTTATATTTTTTAATACAAAAATTTAAAAAAAAATTATAATTAAACTTTTTAGAATCATAAAAAACAAAATTACAATTTAAATTATTTTTTTTTATAAAATCATCTATTATATTATAATTACCAATATTTATAAAATGAGATATCTTTAATAAATTTTTATTTTTTAAAAAACGATAATTTTTTTTTAAAAAAACTACATTATTATTTAATTTATTTAAATTAATATTTATTTTCTTAAAATTAAATTTCAAAATATATAGATTTTTTAATAATTCTTTTTCATAATTAGTTAAGGAATATTTACAATTACAAATATCATTAAAAAATGACCCAGGATCAATGGAACCAATTTGGTTACTATCACCTAAAAATATAATTTTAATAAAATTATTTTTTAATAATTTAATTATATTAAAAAATAAATAAAAACTAACCATAGATGATTCATCAACTATTAATATTTTAATATCTAATATATTATTTTTAAATAAATAATTTTTTTCTTTATAATTTAAATTTAAAAATTTATGTATAGTAATAGCTTTATTAGGTAATAATTTAATTAAATTATTATCAAAAACTAATAATTTAAAATTTTTTTTTAAAGAATTTGTTAAATTAGATACAGATTTTCCTGTATAAGATATTATTTTAATATTATTTTTATTTTTAAATTTAAAAAATTTATATAATATTAAAATTAATTTAGAAATTAAAGTTGTTTTTCCAGTACCAGGACATCCAGAAATTATAGATATTTTATTAAAAAAAACATTTAAAATAGAAATTTTTTGATAAACATCCATTTTAAATTTATCACAATATTTTAATATATATAATATATTTTTTTTTTTAATAAAATAATCCTTAAAAAAATTTTTTTTAATAAATTTTACTATTTCTGTTTCACAAACTCAAAACCTATTTAAATAAATATTATCTTTATAAAAAATAAAAGGAGTATTATTTTTTTGAAAATAAGAACTAATAACATTATTTTTATATAAAATAGAAATACAATCAAAAATTGAAACACGTTTTTTAAAAAAAAAATCTAAAAAACTTAATATTAAATTATCAAATACATTTATATCCAGTATATTTTTAATAAAAATACAAATATTTCCAATTTTTAATGAATAACTTAACAAAAAAGCAAATAACATAATTACCTGAGAATTCAAAAAATTATCATCTTTAAATAAATAAGAAAAATAAATATCTATTAATTTAATTTTTTTTTTTTTATAGATTTTTCATAAAAATATTTCTACTTCATTTATATACACATAATTATCCATTATATTTTAAAAAAATTACTTAATTTTTTTATTAATTTTCATTTAGGTTTTGTATAAAAAATACCATAATAAGAATTATTATATATATCCAATAATAAACCTCTTAAAAAAATATAATAAACACCACCAAAATTTAATTTATAATTATAATTAATAATATTTAATTTTAAATATTTATGTAATGCAACAACATAAAATTGATATTGTATATCATATCTATGATATGACATCATTTTATATAAATTATTTTTATTATAAAATAATAAATCATCTCCAAATCAATTAGATTTATAATCAATAATATAATATTTATTTTTATATATAAAAACTAAATCTATTATACCATTTAAAAATCCTTTAAAAGTATCAATAAAATTAAAATTTTTATATAAACTAGAAATAAAATCATATTTTATTATTATTTTTTTATATAAAATAAAATCAAAATTATTAACCACAGGTAAAAAAAAACTAAATTCTTTAAATATTTTTTTTTTATTTAAATTTAATAAATTAGTATTAATAATAGGTAAATTTACACTAAAAACATTTCTAATAATTTTTTTAATAAAAAAAAATCATTTCTTATTTATATCAAATTTATACATATAATTTAATATATAATTATTATCTAAAAAATAAGAAAAATTTATATTTTCAAGGATCTTATGAAAAAAATTACCAATATTAGGCCCTTTAGGTATATAAAAAGAATAATATTTTTTTTTTTCATAAAAATTTTCTATATTAATATCATTAATATATAAAAATTTAATACATAATTTAGAATAATTAATAATTTTATAAATATTTAAGAAACTTATTTTTTTTTTAAAATTTTTTTTTTTATAAAAAATATTTTTATAATTAAAAATAAATTTTTTTTTCTTTAAAATATTAAAATCTATAAAACTAAAATTTATTTTTTTTTTTAAAAAAAATTTTTTATTATTTAAAATTTTAGAAAAACTAATATTATTATCAAAATTTAATAATTTTGCAATAGATGTATTAAAAAAATCATTAAAATTTAACTTATATAAAAAAATATTACATTGATATATAGCTCTAGTAATAGCAACATATAATAAACGCATTTCCTCAGAAAATAATTCTTTATCAAAAAAACAATCATATTTTTTAAAATCAATAAAAGTTAAATTAAAATTTTTAATATTATTTAAAAAAAATAAAAATTTGTTTTTTTTTAAATTTATTAAAAATGGAATCCAAACAATATTAAATTCTAAACCTTTAGATTTATGTATAGTAGAAATTTTTATTCCATTTTTATCATAAATAAAAGTTCTTAAATAATATTTAGATTTAATATTTAAATCTTTATTTAAAATTTTTTCACTAAATCAATTAATTAAAAATTTTTTATCATTTATTTCATAAGATTTTTCTTGTAAAATTTCAGCAATATGCAATATATTTATACAATATTCATTATCTTTATCAAAATCAAAACTACTATTTTTTTTAAATTCATCTAATATATAATTTATTAATGAATAAATTCCAAATTTATCTCAAATATCAAAATAATTATTAAATTTATCTATTAAATTTAAATTTAATAAATCATTATTAATACATTGATTTATAGTAGAAAAATTATAATTAAATATTTTTGAAGATAAAGAAATACTCATATTATTTTTAGATTCAGGAAATAAAATTGTTTTTAAGATAAACATTATTTCTTTAGATTCAATAGTATCAAAAATACTACTTTTATATAAAGTGCAATTTATAGGTAAATTAAATTTCTTTAAAGAATTAAATATTAATTTAATTTCAGAATTTTTATAAACTAATATAGAAATATCAGAAGGAAGTAAATTTCTTTTTTTTCCTTTAAAATATAAAAATTTTTTTTTAGATTCTAAAATTTCACATATTTTAAAAGCACAACAATCAGATATTTCACTTTTAGAAACTATATTTTTTAATAAAAAAAAATTAAAAGGAAAATATAAATTATTATTATTAAATATATTTAATGATTTATTTTTAAAAGATGAAAGAACTAATTCATATTTAACTTTATTTAAAAAAAAAGGATTATTTATATTAGTAAATAAATAATTTAAACTTTTTATAAAATTTGAAGAAGATCTCCAATTAACATTTAAATTATATAAAAAATCTATATTATTTTTAAATTTAATATAATTTAATATATTAGCTCCCCTAAAAGAATATATAGATTGTTTAGGATCACCCATAAATATAATTTTAATTTTTTGATTTTTTTTTTTTATATATATATTATAAAATATATTATATTGTAAAAAATCTGTATCTTGAAATTCATCTATTAAAACAATAGGATATTTTTTACGTATAATTTTACTTAATAAACAATTTTTATCATAAACAATTATATCATTTAACTTTACTATTAAATCATTAAAACCTAAAATAGAATTTATATTTTTATATTCACATATTTTTTTTTTTACATAATTAAAACAACTAAAAATTATAAAATAATATAAATCATTTTTAATTAAAAAAATACTATTTATTTTAAAATATAAAATACTAATTATTTTATTATAATTTAAATATTTAAACTCTAAAATTAAATTATAAAACTTAAATAAACAATCAGGTATATAAAAATCTATTGTTTTAGATTCAGATCATAAACAAATTATCTTAAAACTTTTCTTTAAAAAAACTATATTTTTAATTTTTTTTTTTTTTAAAAAAAAAAAATTATATATATAATTATAATTAAATAATCAATATTTTTTAAATAAATTAATTATATTTATAATACTATTATAACAATTTAAAATTGAATTATATTTATAAAAATAATTAAATTTAATATTAATAATATTAAACATACTTTTAATAAATTTAAATAATGAATCTGGATTAGGTCAATAAAAAAATATTATTTTACCAATATTTATTGGTAATAAATAAAAATATTTACGCCAAAACAAAATAACAAAATTTTTAATCAAATTATCTTCATTATCAATAATACTAGATCTAGAATCAATTTTAGATAATAAAAAATAATCAAAAAGTATTTTTTTACAAAAACTATGTATAGTAAAAATAGAAGAAGTATCTATATAATTTTCATATTCAATAAGCAAATTAATTATATTAAATTTATCTTTAATAAAAAAATAAATATCTTTTAAATTATTATCAATACAATATTTTAAAATACAAGAAATTCTTAATTTTCTTATATTATTTATAATTCTGTTTTTTATTTCTAAAATAGCTGATTCAGTAAATGTAACTACTAATATATTATCCATAAAAATATTTAAAAAACACTTATCTAAATTTATACCAAATAAAAAACGTATATATAATAAAGAAATTATATTTGTTTTTCCAGTACCAGCTGAAGCTTCTATTAAATTACTTTGACCTAAATATATATCTATAAAATTTATTCTATTCATAAAAATTATTTTTTTAAAAATAAATTTTTAAATAAAGGAAATAATCATTTTTCTATATAAGAAATAATAAAATCTATATTAATATTCAAATTATATTTATTTACAAAATTATAAATATATATATCATTTATTTCACCTTTATAAAAATAATTTCCATAAAAAATATTATATATTTTTTTTTTATTTCTTTTTAAATAAATATCTGAAAATTTTTTTTTAGTAATAAAATTATAAGAAGAAAACATTCATATATGACTACATTTAGGTAAAAGAAAAATTGGTTTTATATAACTATTTAAAAAACCATAAATATAATAACTTAAATATTCTTCTGATATAAATTTATCTAAAGGAAAAAAATAATAAATACCATCATAACTATATAGATAACTATTTTTTTTATAACCTAAAAAACAATAAAATAAATGATCTATTCAAAAAATTAATATATCTAATATTTTTAATTTTTTAGGCAATATTTTTATTAAATTATTATTACTATTTTTAAAAAATTTCCCATAAAAATTTATACCATGAAATTTACAAAAAAAATTTTCTTCAAATATAATAATATTATCATTTTTAATTCTTCTTATTAATATTAATATATTATTTTTTTCTTTTTCTCATAATAATTTACCTAAAAAACCAAAAGGTAATAAATTTCCACATTTTAAATAAATAGATATATTATTTATATATTTATTATTTATAAAAAAATTAATAATATCAATTTTAAATAAATAAAATTTGATAAAATTATAATTAAATAATTCATAATTAGAAATAGATATATCAAATAAAAAATAATTTATTTTTAATAAAATATTAAAAAAATATTTTATAGGATGAATTCAAAATTTATGCAAATCATCTAAAAAAAAATTTTTTTTCATTTTTAAAAAATTAAAATTTGAATTAATTAAAAAATGTTTTTTTTTAATTTTTATTTCTTTTTTTTTTAAAAAAAAATATTTTTTAAAAAAATATTTTTCTTTATTTAAAAAATTTTTTTTATATAAATTATTTATATAATTTAAAAAATTATCTAATAATAAAGAAGAATAACAAATTTTATTTTTAATAAAAGAAAAATTTACATAACTAATATATAATTTTTCTACAACAGAATTTAATATTTCTAAAAATAAATATTTATCATCATTAATTTTATCTTTATCACAAATTCTTTTATAAATATTAATTAAATTAAAATCACAAAAAGATTTTTTTTTAGGAAAAACTCCATCATTAATACCTATTATGCATACAACTTTATATTTAAATGATTTTAAAGATCCAATAGAACAAAAATTAATTTTATTTATAGAATAATTTTTATTTATTTTTTTACTTTTTAAAAATAAAAATAATATATTTTTAAAATATTCTATATTAATCTTTAATTCATTTTTATAAAATTTATAACTAAATAATAATTTATTTCAAAAAATATTATTAAATAATAAATTTTTTTTAATAATATTAAAATCAAAAAAATCTTTCACAAATTTAATACAAATATTTATTCAATCAGAAAAAAAATAAACTAAACTTAATTTTTTTTGTCAAAAAATAATTTTAAATAAAAAATTAACCAATTTTTCTATTAAATCAGAAATAAAATTACTATACGTCATAGAATATGGTATAATTTTATTTCATTTACAAAAATTATCATTTATACAATATCCTAATAAAATTCTATTAATAGCATTTAATAAAGAAAAATAATCAAATTCTTTTATAGAATATTTAGACAATATATTATTTATATCACAACATATACCAATATCTTTAGAAATATTTATAATTATATCAAGTTCAAATAAACTTATATTAAATTTATCAGAAATAACTTTTTTTTTTAAAAAATAAACCATATTTAAAAAATTAATATTTTTATTATATATATTTAATAAACTTAAAAAAATATTTAATAATTTACTATCATATAATATATTATTTTCCATAATATTATATGGAATATAATTATTTCCTTTATAACTAAAAATAGAATCAATATAAGGATAATATAAATTTAAATCACTAACTATAATAACTATATCACTTAATTTATAATTAAATTTAACTAATAAATTAGATAAAAAAAATTTTAATTCATTTAATTCATTTAAATATCCACAAAAAGATTTTATAATTATAGATTTATCATCTTTTATATTATTTTTTTTTAAAATTAATTTATTACTGAAATTTAAAATATCATTTTTAATTAAACTAATATTATTATTGTATTTATTGTTAATAAAAATTTTTTTTTCACAAAAACTATATTTACTTAATAAAAATAAAAATTCATAAAAACTTTTTCCATAATTTAATAAAATTAAATTACAATTTAAAAAATTTTTTTTATCATTTAAAAAAATATTACTAATATTATTTTTTTTAAAAAAATTATTATAAAAAAAAATATTATTATATTTTTTACAAGGATTTAATAAAAAATAATTTACAGAAATATATTTTGATAATAAAAAAATTACATCTAAATATACAGGAGAAATATATGAAACATTAAATATATATATAATATCAATATTTTCTTCTAAAAAAATATTATATTTTTTATTTATATTTTTTATAAAATTAAAATATAATTTAGATTTATTTCATTTACAAGAAAAATTTTTATTTAAAAAAAAAACAATTTCTCTTCATAAAATAGATTGTCAATTTTGATGAATATTATCTATATAATCTACTAATTTAAATTTTTCTCATTCATGTAATCAATCTACACGATATTTTAAATATTGATTATATATATTTGATATCTCAAAAGATAAAGAAACTAATTTTTTATTATTAATATCATTATATAAATACTCTTTAATATAAAAAAATTCACTATTATTTAATAATTTCGGTAATAAATATAAAACTACTCAAAATAAATTTTCTTTTTTAAAAAAATAATCATCATATATATCAGATATAATTAATTTATAAATATTTTCTATAAATTTATCAATTAATAAAAAATTAAAATTAGCACATATACCTAATTTTTTAGATAAAAACATTTTTAACATAAAAGATGTATTATAATTAGGTATTATTATAATAATTTCTTTAGGAAAGATTTTTTTACAACTTTTTTTTTTTATTAAATACAAAAAAATAGACTTAAGTTTATCAAAACAATTAGATTGATATAATTTAAACATAAAAACCTAAAATTTAAATAATTTAAAAATAAAAAATAAAGAAAACAATATAAAAATAATATAAAAAAATTTATTTTTAAAAAAAAATCTTATTCTTATTTTAAATGGTCAAAATAATTTAACTCCATGACTAGTAAAAATATCAGCTATTATATGACTTAAATAACCTAAAAACATACCTATAATAACATCTATATCTCAATTTAAATATAAATTATTTATATAAATTAAAAATAATAAAAAAATAATTAAACCAAATATACTATGAGTTATATTTCTATGACCAAATATATTATATATAATAATAGAAATATATTTAAGTCTATAACCTATATATGAATTAGGATGATCTATATCAGGTATTAAAAACGTTATTAATGAACCACAAATAACATGTAATAAATCTATTTTATGAAAAAAACTATTATATAACTTAACTAAAAAAAAAACAAAAAAAATAGAAAATATAAAATGATTTTTAATATTCACAATAATAAATTTAATAAAATATTCTAAAATAATAATTATATATAAATTATATAGTTAATTTAAATAAATATATAAATTTATAAAATTAATAATTAAGTAAATAAATAAAATTACAAATAAATATATTATAATATATATTATTATACTAATATGTCAAATAAAATGTTAAAAAATAAAGATCACAGATTAATAAATAAAAAAATGAATTTGTATCATATTAATGATAAATCACCAGGAATGATTTTTTGACTAAATAAAGGATTAATAATATTAGAAAATATTAAAAATTTAATAAGATCAAAATTAAATAAATACGAATATATAGAAGTAAATACAGCTTGTTTAATTGATTTAAATATGTGAATTAAAAGTGGTCATTGAGAAAATTATAAAAAATATATTTTTTATACTAAATCAAAAAAAAATACTTTTTGTGTAAAACCTATGAATTGCTTAGGACACATAGAATTATATAAACAAAAAATAAGATCTTATAAAGATTTACCTATAAAAATATCAGAATTTGGTATATGTCATAGAAATGAAAAATCAGGATCATTACATGGACTAATGAGAACTAGATCATTTACACAAGATGATGCTCACATATTCTGTTCTATAAAACAAGTAAAAAAAGAAATAATAAAATGTATAAAAATAACTAAAGAAATATATAAAAAATTTAATTTTAATAAAATTGAAATATTTGTATCAACAAAACCAAAAAAATATATAGGAAAAAAAGAAACATGAATTAAAACAGAAAAAATATTAATTAATACATTAAATGAAAAAAAAATAAAATACAAAATAAAAAAAAACGAAGGTGCTTTTTATGGACCTAAAATAGAATTTGTTTTATGTGATAATTTAAAAAGAAAATGACAATGTGGAACTATTCAACTAGATTTTTTTTTACCAAAAAAATTTAAAATTATTTTTTTAAATAAATTTAATAAAAAAGAAACACCTATAATTATACATAGAGCAATATTAGGATCACTAGAAAGATTTATAGGAATATTAATAGAACAAACTAATGGTTGGTTACCAATATGATTAACACCAATACAAGTAGTTGTTATGAATATATCTATTAAACATTTAAAATATTCTAAAAATATATTAAAAAAATTAAAAAAAAATAATATAAGATCTATAGGTGATTTCAGAAATAAAAAAATAAATTTTAAAATAAGAGAACATACTTTACAAAAAATTCCATACATGATAGTATGCGGCGATAAAGAATTAAATTTAAAAAAAATTAGTTTAAGAAAAGTTTTAAAAAATAAAAATAAAGAAATGAAAATAAATGATTTTATTAAAATAATAAAAAAAAAAAATAAAGGAGAATATTATTAAAATTTATAAAAAAAATATAATAAACAATAAATATAAAATAAATGAAAATATAAAATCTAAAATAGTAAAAATTATAGATACTGAAAATAAAAAAACTATAATAATAGATATAAAAAAAGCCATAAATATAGCAAAAGAAAAAAAATTAGATTTAGTAGAAATAAATTCAAAAATCAATCCTCCAATATGTAAAATAATAAATTTTAGAAAATTTATATATAAAAAATATAAAATATTTAAAAAAAAAAATAAATGTTTTCATTTAAAAGAAATAAAATTTAGATTAAATACACATAAAAACGATTTTTCAATTAAAATAAATAAAATAAAACATTTTATTAAAAAAAAAAATAAAGTTAAAATAACAATTATTTTAAGAGGAAGAGAATTTTTATATAAAAATATAGCAATAAATATGTTAGAAAAAATAAAAAATAAATTAGATAATATATGTACAATAATATCATATCCAAAAAAAACAGAAAAAAGACAAATAAATATGATTTTAATTCCAAAAAATAATAAAAATAGATAATATGATAAAAATAAAAACTATAAAATCAATTAAAAAAAGAATAAAAAAAACATCTTCTAAAAAAATAAAATTTAAACCTGGTAATCTTAGACATATATTAACAAAAAAAAACAAAAAAAGAAAAAGAAAATTAAAAAAAAAAAAAAATAGCAAAAAAACACTTAAAAAAACTAATAAATAAAAAATGTCCATATATATAGGAAAAAAAAATGACAAGAGTAAAAAGAGGTATAACTGCTCATAAAAGACACAAAAAAATAATAAAACAAGCTAAAGGATATTATGGATCAAGATCTAGAACTTATAGATCAGCAAATCAAGCAGTAATAAAATCAAAACAATATTCATATATACATAGAAAACAAAAAAAAAGAAATCAAAGATCTATATGAATAACTCAAATAAACGCAAAAATAAGAAAATATGGTATTTCATATAATAAATTTATATACAAATTAAAAAAAATATCTTTAAATATAAATAGAAAAATATTATCAAATATAATTAATAATGAAAAAAAATCTTTTAAAAAAATAATATCTTTAATAAAATAACTTATTTATATGATAAATATAATTAAAATTATAAAAAAATTTATTATAAATATAAAAAAATTAAAAAATAAAAAAGATATAGAAAAAATAAAAATAAAATATTTAGGAAAAAAAGGATATATAAATTATTTACTTAAAATACTAAAAAATTCATCAAAAAAAAAAAAACCTATTATAGGAAAAAAAATAAATAAAATAAAAAAATATTTTATAAAAAAAATTAATATATATAAAAAAAAAATAATAAAAAATAAAAAAAATAAAAAATATATAGATTTATCATTACCAGGATATAAATATATTATAGGAAATTTACATCCAATAACTATAACAATAAATAAAATAGAAAATTTTTTTTATAAATTAGGATTTAAAAATATAATAGGAAAAGAAATAGAAGATAAATATCATAATTTTGATTTATTAAATATACATAAATATCATCCTTCTAGAACAAAAAAAGATACATTTTGAATAAATAAAAAAATGCTTTTAAGAACACAAACTACATGTATTCAAACAAGATACTTAAAAAAAAATAAACCACCCTTAAAAATAATAACATCAGGATGTGTATTTAGAAAAGATAATGATTCTACACATACACCTATGTTTCATCAAATAGATTGTTTTTTAATAGATAAAAATATAAATTTTTCAAATTTAAAATATATAATAAAAAAATTTATATTCTATTTTTTTAAAAAAAATATAGATATAAAAATTTTACCTTCATATTTTCCTTTTACAAAACCATCAGCTGAAGTTTTTATAAAAAATAAAAAAAATAAATGAATAGAAATATTAGGATGTGGATTAATACATAAAAAAATATTAAATAAATTTAAAATAAATACTAAAAAATATTCTGGTTTAGCATTAGGATTAGGAGTAGAAAGATTAACTATGATAAAATATAATATAAAAAATATAAAAACATTATATAAAAATAATATAGAATTTTTAAAACAATTTAATTAAAATGAAATTTTCAGAAAAATGAATAAAAAAAAAAATAAAAACTAATTTAAATTTTAAAAATATAATTTCAATATTAAATAATTATGGATTTGAAACAAAATCATTAAAAATTAAAGAAATAATAAACATTAAAAAATATAAAATTAAAAAAATAATAAAACAAAAAAACTTAAATAATTTAATTTCATATATAATAATAAAAAATAAAAATAAAAAAAAAAAAATATATATAAAAAAAATACCAGAAAATATAATAAATAAAAAAATAATAATAAAAAAAAATAAAATAAAAAAAAATTTATTAAATATAAAAAAAATACAATATGGCAAAAAATATATATATTTAATATATAAAAAAAAAAAAGAATTTAAAAAAATAAAAAAAAATATAAATGAAAATAATTTATTAGAAATAAATATACCAAATAATAGAATTGATTGTAATAATATAAATGGAATATCAAATCAAATATTACAATTAATAAAAAAAAAAAAAATAAAAAACAAAAAAATAATAAAAAATAAAAATAAATACAAAAAAAATAAATATATATTAATATTAAAAAATGAAAAAAAAATAAATAATTATAAATATTTAATAATTAAAAATATAAATATAAAAAAAAAAAAAAATAATAAAATAACAAAAAAAATATCTAAAATTAAAAACATAAATTTAAATAAAAAAATATCAAAAATATTTTATTTAAATTTAATAAAATGAGGACAAAAAATAATATATTGAGATTTAGATAAAATATTAAAAAAAAATAATAATAAAAAAATAATAAATATATATAAAAAAAAAAATAATAGACAACTAAATATAAATAAAAACACAAAAAATATAATTTTAATAGCACCATTATTAAAAGAAAAAGAAATATTAAAAAAAAATTTTAAAAGTAATAAAAAAAATAACAATAAATATATAAGTAATTATGATAAAAATATACAAGAAAAATCATTATATGATATATCAAAAAAAATAAATATATTATTCGGAGGTAAAACTACATATATAAAAACAAAAATAATAAATAAAAAAAAAAAAAAAAAAATTTTACTAAAAATAAATGAAATAAAAAAACAAATAGGAATAAAAATAAAAAAAAAAAAAATAATAAATATATTAAAAAAAATAAATTGTAAAATAATAAATAAAAATAAATTTATAATAATTATTATACCAAATTATAGAAAAGATTTAAAAAATCAAGATGATATAATAGAAGAAATAATAAAAATAAATGGATATAAAAAAATAAAAGAAAAATCTTTTTATTCAAAACTATTAGTAAAAAATGAAAATAATATAAATAAAAATATAAATAAAATAAAAAAAATATTAACAAATATAGGATATAAAGAAACTATAAATTTTCATTTTTCAAATAAAAAAAAAGAAAAAATAATAAATAATAAATATAAAAAAATTGAAATAAACAATCCAATATCAAAAAAATATTCCATATTAAGAACCTCTTTAGTGCCAGGATTAATAAATAACTTATTGTATAATATAAAAAGACAACAAAATAAAATAAAAATATTTGAATTAGGAACATGTTATAAATATAATGAAAAAAAAATAAAACAATCTAAATATATTTCAGCAATTATATATGGATATAAAGAAAAAAATAAATGATATAACAAAAAAAATAATTTATTTAATTTTTATGATATAAAAGGAGATATAGAATATATATTTAAAAAACAAAAAAATAAAAATATTATTATAAAACCATCAAAAAATAAAATTTTAGATAAATATCAAAATGCAGATATATTTATTAAAAAACAAAAAATAGGATATATAGGAATGCTTAATAATAAAATTAAAAAAAAATATTCTATTAAAAAAAAAACATTCCTATTTGAGATAAAATTAAAATATATATTAAATAAAAAGAAAATAAAAATTAAAAAAATATCAAAATTTACATATAATAAAAGAGATATAACAATAATAATAAATAAAAATATATTATTATATAATATTATAAATAAATGTTTATTAATTAATAAAAAACAAATAAAAAAAATAAATATAATAAAAATATATAAAGATAATAAATTAGAAAAAGAAAAAAAAAAAAATATAACTTTAAGATTCTATATACAAGATAATAAAAAAACTTTAAATGAAAAAAATATAGAAAAAATAATAAAAAAATGTAAATATTTATTAAAAAAAAAATTTTTTGCTATAATTAAATAATAAATATTATGAATTATAATAAAAAAGATATACTAAACTATATAAATAATTTAACTAAAATTAATAAAAAAACTATTAAAATTATAATTAATATTTTTTTTAAAGAAATAAGTTATTTATTAATAAATAAAAAAAATATAAAAATAAATGGATTTGGAAAATTTATTATTAAAAAAAAAAACTCCAAAAAATGAAAAAATCCAATAACAAAAAAAAAAATTCATATATCTTCAAAAAAATCAATAGTTTTTGTAGCAAGTAAAAAATTTAAAAAATTTATAAAAAAAAAAAAATAATTATTAATATTATTAAAATAAATTTTATTTCAATAAAATATATTTTATGAATAACTTAAAAATAAAAAAAAAATTTTTAAAAACAAAAGATAAACATTTATTACCAATATTTTATATAAAAAAAAAAAATATAAAAGAAAAAAAAATAATAATAGTTATAGAAGAAATATTTGGAGTTAATGAAGATATAAAAAAAATATGTATAAATATAGCAAAAAAAAATTATATAGTTATAGCTCCAGAATTACTATCAAGAATAAAAGATATAAACTTTAATCAAAATATAAATAGATTAAGAGAAACAATAAATTCTATACCAGATAGATATTTTTTATATGATTTAAATCAAATAATAATATATTTGAAAAAAAAATATAAAACAAATAAAATTGGTATAATTGGACTTAGTTGAGGTGGAAGAATAACATGATTATTATCATATTTTTATAACAAAAATATAAAAACATCAGTTATATTATATGGAAGATTAAAAAATAAAAAAAATAATAATCAATCAATACAACCTACAGATATAATAAATAAAATAAAAATACCAATATTAGGATTATATGGAGATAAAGATAAAATAATACCAATAAATATTATTAAAAAAACAATAAAAAAAATAAAAAAAAAAAAAAATATAAAAATAATAATATACAAAAATTCTAATCATGGTTTTATAAGAAAAAAAAAAGAAATATACAATAAGGAAATATCAAAAAAAGCATATAAAGAAATATTTAATTGATTTAATAAATATATAAATTAAATAAATAAAGGTCAAATAAATGAAAAAATATTCATATAAAGATTATGAATCAACTAATAATAATATAAATAAATATATATATAATGTATATGGATGAATGTCATGTGGATTATTACTTACATCTTTTACAGCTTGATATACAACTAAAATACCAATTTTATTAGAAATGATATTTTTTAATAGATTATTTTTATTTACTATAATAATAACACAAATTATAATAGTATTTATAATATCTAATATGATAAATAGATTAAATATCAATATAGCTATAACTTTATTTATGTTATATTCCATGTTAACAGGATTATCTATTTCTAGTATATTTTTAATATATACTTATACATCAATTTCTGTAACATTTCTAATTGCTAGTTTAATGTTTGCATTAATGAGTTTATGAGGATATACATCTAAACAAGACTTAACTAAAATAGGAAATATATCCATAATGATTTTAATAGGAATAATAATTTCCACAATAATAAATACAATGATACAAAGTAAATATTTATTATGAATAATATCATATATAGGTATAATATCATTTTCAATTTTAATTGCATGAGATACACAAAAATTAAAAGAAATAGGAATAAATTTAATAAATAATAATGAACAAATAAAAAAATATTCAATTCTAGGCGCATTAATATTATATTTAGATTTTATAAACCTATACCTACTAATATTAAAATTAGTAGGAGTAAAATCAGAAGATGAAAACAAAAACAATTAAACTTAAAAAAAAAATAGTAATATTTTTTGCAATAATATCTTATAATAAAAATATTTATTTTTGTAAAAAAATAATTAAAGAAATAAAAAATACAAATAATAAAGTAATTTTTATAAATATAAATAAATGTTTTTTAGAAATAAATAAAAATAAAAAAATCAAAATATGATATAATAAAAAAATTATAAAAAAAATAGATATATTAATACCAAGAATAAGTTCAAATAAATATAATTATATATCATTAAATATATTAAAAGAATTAGAAAAAATAAGTACAATAATTATTAATAATTATAATTCTATAATAAATACTAATAATAAATTTATTATGTTATCAGAATTAACAAAAAAAAATATATCTATTCCAAAAACAATATATATAAATAATTATATAAATATACAAAAAGCAATAAATAAAATAAAAAGTTCATATCTTATAATAAAAACTATAAATGGATGTCAAGGAAAAGGAATATATTTAATAAAAAAAAAAAAAAAATATATAAAAAAAATAAAAAATATATTAAATAAAGAAAAACATATTTTAATACAAAAATATATAAAACAAAAATATAATCATGACAT
Organism: Candidatus Stammera capleta; assembly: GCA_015134075.1. Classification (GTDB taxonomy): domain Bacteria; phylum Pseudomonadota; class Gammaproteobacteria; order Enterobacterales; family Enterobacteriaceae; genus Stammera; species Stammera capleta_B. Next base: position 170,786 of record CP062308.1, on the reverse strand, counting down.
AAGATATATAATATTTAATAAAAAAGTATTATTTTGCATAAAAAGAATAGCTAAAAAAGGAGAATTTCGTTCAAATATATCTCAAGGAGGAATTCCTTGAGATACAAAAAAAAAAAAAAAAGAAGAAAATATGGCAATAAAAGCGACAAAAAAATTAAAACTAATTTTTTCTGGAGTAGATATATTAAGAAACAAAAATAATAAATCATTTTTAATAGAAGTTAACTCTACACCAGGTATAAAATCAATAGAAAAAATATACAAAAAAAATGTAATAAAAAAAATATTAAAACTAATAATAAAATATTACTTATCTAATTTAGATAATTTATTATAAGAATTTAAAATTATTTTTTTTGCTTCATTTACATCATATCAACCATCAATTTTAGTCCATTTATCATTATCCAAATCTTTATAATGTTCAAAAAAATAATATATTTTATTCAAATATTTATCAGATAAATCATATATATCTTGTATATTATCATATTCATTAGTAATATTATAATTAGGAACAGATAATATTTTATTATCTATACCTGAATCATCTATCATTTTAAGAACACCTATAGGTCTAGAATTTATAACTACTCCAGGTAATAAAGAATAATTACAAAAAACTAAAACATCTATATTATCATTATCTTCAGATAAAAGATTGTTTACATAACCATAATTACAAGGATATAATAAAGGTGTTTTTATAAATCTATCAACAAAAATTGAATTATAATTATTATTAATTTCATATTTAACAAAAGAAGAATTTAATGAAATTTCTATAATTACATTTATATCATCTGGAATATTATTTCCAGATATAATATTTTTAAAATTCATACTTTTTTTTTTCCAATAAATTATATAATATATATTATAATATATTAACAAATAAATAATATAAATTAAATATATACAAATATAATATGAATAAAACTAAAAAAAAATATAAAAATAAAATAATAAAATTATTTAATTTAATAAAAAAAAAAATAAATGGAAATATAGAAATAAAAGTTTTAATAAATAAAGAATCAAATGTAGATATAAAAAATAAAAAAATAGAAAATATAGAATTCAAAAAAAATAATATAATAAAAATAAATGTATATTATAAGAAACATAAATGTGGAGTAATTATAAATAATTTTAAAAAAAAAATAGTATTAGAATGTATTAAATATATAAAAAATACAATAAAATACACACCTAAAGACAAATATAAATTACCAAATATTAAAACATTTAAGCAAAAATATGAAAAAAATTTAGGTATAAATTTTAAAGATAATATTTCAATAAAAGAAATGATAAACATTTCTAAAAATATAGAAAAAAATTCAATAAATATAAACAAAAAAATTAAAAGTAATGGAACAAGTTTTATAAAAAAAAAAACAATTTTTTTTATATATAATGATAATAAAATATTAAAATATTATATTAATAAATATTATATTATAATACATAATTTAATAATAAAATATAAAAATATAATGGAACAAGATACAGATTATATCTGTAGTCATAAATTATCAGATATAATAACAAAATATCATTTTATTAGTAAAAATTTAACAAAAAAAATATTAAAAAAAATAAAACAAAAAGAAATAAAAACACAAATAACATCAGTAATATTTTCATATGAAAGTAAAATAGAAATATTTAAATGACTAATATCATCTATAAATGGAAATAATATTTATAATAAAACATCATGATTATATAAAAAAAAAAATAAAAAAATTCTACCTAAATGAATAGATATAATTGAAAATCCATATATATATAAAGGTATAGGAACTAAACCATTTGATTTAAATGGATTAAACACAAAAAAATACTATATTATAAAAAAAGGAATATTAAAAAATTGAATACTTGATTTATACTATTCAAAAAAATTAAATGAAAAAAATACATGTAATTCAGGAGGAATACATAATTGAATATTTTATAATAGAAAAAAACAAATAAATTTTAAAGAATTAATTAAAATAATGAATAATGGAATAATAATAGATAAATTAATAGGACAAGGAGTAAATATAAACAATGGTTTTTATTCAAAAGGAATATCTGGATGATTTATAAAAAAAAAAAAAATAAAATTTTATTTTAATGAAGCTACAATATCAGGTAACATGAAAAATTTATATAAAAATATAATATATATGAGTAATGATATAAATATATATTCTAATATAAGATCAGGTTCTATATTAGTTAAAAATATACAAATTACAGGAAAATAAAATATTAAATATTAAATAAATAAAATATAAATAACTTTAATATATATACATATATATACATATATATATATATATATACATATATATAAATAAAAATATTTTATATTAATAAATAAATATATAAATAAAAATAAAATATTAAATATTTAAATTAATATAAATTATTACAATTAAGAATATTAAATATATAAAATAAATAATCTATAACATTTTTTTTACTAAAAAATAATCAAGATCTTGGATCATAAAATTTTTTATTAGGTTTATTTTTACCTTCAGGATTACCTATTTGAGATAATAAAAAATATTTATTATTTAAATAATATTTCAATACTCCTTCTCAATAATGTCATTGTATATCTGTATCTAAATTTACTTTTACAATACCATAATTTATAGACTCTTTAATTATACTTTCTTTTGTTCCAGATCCTCCATGAAAAACAAAATTTAATAATTTATTATTATTAATATTTAATTTTTCTTTAATAAATTTTTGAGATTTATATAAAATTAATGGTCTCATTTTTATATTATTTTTATTATAAACACCATGTATATTTCCAAAAGAAGCAGCTATAGTAAAAAATTTATTTATTTTAATTAATTTATTATAAGCATAAAAAACATCAATTGGCGAAGTATATAACTTATCATGATTAATATTAGTGTTATCTAATCCATCTTCTTCTCCTCCAGTACATCCTAATTCTATTTCTAAATTAATATTAAATTTAGAAAATTTTTTTAAATATACAGAACATATATCTATATTTTCAACTAAACTACAATTAGATAAATCAATCATATGAGAAGTAAATAAAGATTTACCAATATGATTATAATGATCTAATAACCCATCAATCCAAGGTAAATTTTCCTTATTACAATGATCAGTATGTAATATAACTGGAACATTATAATATTTAGCTGCATCATTTATATAATTTGCAGCTAAAATAGAACCATATATTGCTGATTTAATAGAATTTTTTTTATAAAAAAAACCTCCAAAAAATATAGCACTAGAAAAAGAAAATTGAATAATAGAAATTGTTCTTTTTTTTTTTGATGCAAATAACACAGAATTAACTGAATTAGTATCAATACAATTTATAGCAGGTAAAGAAAAAATATTCTTTTTAGCTAAATTAAATAATTTATGCATATCTAATGCATTCATTACACCTGGTTTAAAATTAAAATATTTCATAAATTTCAATCACAATTAATATTTTTTTTTTAATAAAGAAATAATAGGAAAATCTCTTTTTTCAATAAATTTTAAAAATGAACCTCCTCCAGTAGATACATATGAAATCTTTTCTAGATTACCAAATTTTTCAATTGCTAAAATAGTATCTCCTCCTCCAATTACACTAAAAGCTTTACTATTACATATAGCTTTAGAAATAAGTTTAGTTCCAATACTAAATTCATCAATTTCAAAAGCACCAACAGGACCATTTCATAAAATAGTATTAGATTTATTTATTATATCTAAAACTAATTTAATTGTTTTATCACCAAAATCCATTATTTCTTCATTATTATATATATTTGTAATTTTTTTAACATAAGATTTAAAACCATTTAATTTATTTTTTTTAACTCGACAATCTAAAGGTATAAATATATTCTTATTTAAAATTAATTTTTTAGCTATATTTATATAATTTGGTTCATATAAAGATTTACCAACATTATTATTTATAGAAATAAATGTATTTGATATACCACCACCTACTATTAAATTATCACATATTTTTGATAATTTACTTAAAACATTAAATTTAGTAGATATTTTAGCTCCTCCTACAATAGCAACCATAGGCTTCTTAGGATTTAACATAACAGAATTTAATATTTTTATTTCAGAATGAAATAATAAACCAGAACAAGAAACAGGTGCAAATTTAGCAACACCATAAGTAGAAGAATGTTTTCTATGAGCTGCACCAAAAGCATCCATGACAAAAACATCACAAAATGAAGCATATTTTTTAGATAAATCTATATTATTTTCAACTTCACCAATATTAAATCTAACATTTTCTAAAACAATAATTTTACTATTAATATTAGTAAATAAATTTTTACAATTTAAATAATCTTTAAATAAACTTATAGAAATATTAAAATAATTTTCTAAATATTTTACTATAGGAAATAAAGAATAATTTTTATCAAATTTTCCAGAATAAGGTCTACCTAAATGAGACATTATAATAATATTTGATCCTTTATTTAAAACATATTCTATAGTTGGAATAGACAATTTAATTCTTTTATCAGAAATAATTTTTCCATTTTTAATTGGTACATTTAAATCAGATCTTATTAAAACTTTTTTTTTATATAAATTAACATCTTTAATATATAACATAATAACCTTTATAAAATTTATTAAATAAAAATAAAATTAATAACTTAAAGAATTATTTCATAATCTAAAAAATTCTTTTCTATATTTATATGCTACTTTAGGAAAAAATTTAAAATATAAAACATTTTCAGCATTAAACTTATTAGCAGAAAATGTATAATTATAAGAACCTGTTTCTAAAGAATTATAATCAATTAATAGAAATTTATTATGCATAATTTTATAATTATAATTTAATCTATAAGGAATTTTATAAAAAATTAATTTTTTTAAAACATAAATACTTTTATTTATATTTTTCCCATTTAATAAAATTTTAACGTTAATACCCTTCAAATGTTTCTTTAATATAGCTTTTAATATATTCTTACTAGTAAAAGTGTATGCAGATAATAAAATTTCTTTACTAGAATTTAAAATTATATTAACTATTTTTTTTTCTATTTTATCTCTAGGAGAAAAATAAATAAATAATTTTCGTTTTTCTGAAAAATTATAAGAAAAACAAACATTTATAAAAAACAAAAAAAAAAAAACAAAATATAATATATTCATATTAATCAATATTATTTATATCTACTAATAATTTACTTAATCAAATTGATAATCTATTTTTAGTTAATTCAAATTGACAATCTTCATCAATAACTAATCCAACAAAATATTTTTTATTAAATAAACTTTTAGAATTAATAAAATTATAATTAATATTTGGTCAATAACCAATTAAATTAGCTTTTTTTTTTATTATTTCTTTATATAAAAAATACATTCCATCACAAAAAAAATCACTATAATTATCTTGATTACCACAACCAAAAAGAGCAATAATTTTTCCATCTAAATTTATTGTTTTAAAAATATTTAAAAATTCATTTCAATCATTTTGTAATTCACCACAATATCAAGTAGAAGTACCTAAAATTAAAATATCAAAATCTAAAAAATCATTTTTTGAACTTTCCGCTATATCTAAAACTTTTGTATAAAAATAAATACTTATTTTACTATATATAAGATAAGCAATTTTTTTTGTATTACCAGTTTCACTTCCAAAAAATATACCAACTTTTTTCATATTTATTAAACAAATTTATATTAAACTAAATAAACATAATATATATATTATACTCTATAATATAAGTATAATTAATTCTAATAAAAATTAAATAATTAATATTATAAAATAAATTTAATATAAATGAAAAAAAATAAAAAAAATAAAATAATAATAATTATAGATTCTGGTATAGGTGGATTATATTTATTTAAATATATTAAGAATTTAAATAAAAATTGTATATATATTATGGATAATGATGGATTTCCATATGGAAATAAAAATTACTTATATATATATAAAAGAATATATAAAATAATATTATTAATAAAAAAAAAATATAAAATAAATTTATTAATAATTGCATGTAATACAGCAAGTATTACATGTATAAATATTTTAAAAAAAAAATTTAACTTTAAAATAATAGGAACATTTCCTAATATTGAAAAAGCAAAAAAAAAAACTAAAAATAAAAATATATTATTATTAGGAACATTTATAACAATAAATTCAAATTATTTAATGAAAAAAAATAAAAAAAATAAAAAATTTAATATAATAAAATATTATTCTTCTACTCTTGTAGAAGAAGCAGAAAAAAAAATAGTTAAAAATAAAATAAATAAAAAAAAAATAAAAAATATTTTTAATAAAATAATAAAAAAAAAAATAATACCTGATACTATAATATTAGGATGTACACATTTTTCATTTTTACAAAAAGAAATAAAAAAAATATTTAAAAAAAAAATATATTTTATAAACTATTTTTCAAATATAAAAAAAAAAATAAAAAAATATTTATCTAAAAAAAATGAAAAAACAAAAAAATTTTTTTTTTATACTAAAAAATTTTTTTTAAATTTAAATTTTTATAATATTATAAAAAATAAATATAATTTTAATTATATAAAAAAAATAAAAATATAAATATATGAAAAATATATTATTAAATTTAAATTACTATCAATGATATATTATATATATATTATTTATAATAAACAAAATAATAGAATTTCCAATAATACTAATTACTCATAATTTATATACAATAATATATATATATATAACAAAAAAAAAAAAAATTAGAAATATAATTCTATTAAATATAATACCTTTAATAGGTTTATTAATAAAAAAAATAATAAAAAATTATTTTTTTATAGAAAGACCATATAATAATATAATTAATAATAATAATATAATAAACAAAATACCTTTATGATTAATAAAATATTGAAATGAAAAAAAAGATAGTTCATTTCCATCTGGTCATAGTATTTATTCTAGTTTTTGAATATTATTATTTTGAAAATATAAAAAAAAAATATATATAAAAATTAATATAATTATATTAATAATAATAATGATTAGTAGAATAATATTATATGTACATAGAATACAAGATATATTATTTAGTATATTAATTACATTTATAGTTAAAAAAATATTTAAAATATAAATTTAAATTATAATTTATATATATAAAAATCTTTTGCATATTTAATATATGGAAATAAATTATTACATTCATTAATCATTTTTCTTAAATCATATTCATTATATCTAGAACTAAAATGATTTATAATTAATTTTTTTACATTATATTTTTTTGCTAAATAAGCAGCTTGAATATTAGTAGAATGACCTCTTAAATTAGCTTTTTTTTTTAAAGAATTATCTAAAGTTGATTCATGAATTAATAAATCTAAATTAAACAAATACTTGCATTTATATTTTAATGGAGCAGTATCACCTAAAATTGCTATTTTTTTTCCAATTATTTTAGGACCTAAATAATCAGATCCTTTTATAAGTTTATTATTTATAATAATATTTTTTCCTAATTTTAAATGCCTATATATAGGACCAGGTAATATACCATCAGATATCAATTTATTTTTATTTAAAGGACCAACTTTATCAATCTCTTCAATTCTAAAACCATAACATTCAATAGTATGATTTAAAAGAAAAGAAAAAACTTTATATTTACCATTATCAATTATTTTTCCTTCATTTATTTCATATATATCAATAGGAAAATTTATGTAAGATTTAGTTAAATGTAAACATTTATATATAAAACTTTTAATACCTTTAACTCCATAAATTTCCAATAATTCACTAGAATTATCAACTGATCTACTATTTATTAATCCAGGTAAACCAAATATATGATCACCATGCATATGAGTAATAAATATCTTTCTAATTTTACTTAACTTAATAGAAGTATGTAGTATTTGATGTTGAGTTGCTTCTCCACAATCAAAAAGCCATATTTCATACTCATTATTATTAAATATTAAAGCTGTACTAGTTACATTTCTTTTAATACTTGGAGAACCTGCATTAGTTCCTAAAAATTGAATTAACATTTTTAAATAACCAAATAATATATTAAATATTCATAAAAAATATTACAATTATAATTAAATTATTTATAATTATATATAATACAAAAAAAAAAATTAATAATATTAATTAAAATTTAAAACAAAAATGAAAAAAAAAATAGGTATATTAACTAGTGGTGGAGATTCACCTGGAATGAATACAGCTATAAGCTGTATAGTAAAAGAGTGTATAAAAAATAATTTTTTAATATATGGATTTTATAATGGTTATTATGGATTATATAAAAATAAAATAAAATTATTAAATAATTATGATTTAACATATATATATAATCAAGGAGGAACATTTTTAAAATCATCAAGATTTAAAAAATTAAAAGATATAAAAATAATTAATAAAATAACAAAAAAAATGAAAAATATAATTGATGTATTAATAATAATTGGAGGAGAAGGATCATATATAGGAGCTAAAAAATTAACAGATAATGGATTACCATGTATAACATTACCAGGAACTATAGATAATGATATATATAATACAGATTATACAATAGGATATTCTACAGCAATAAATACTATAACAAAATGTATAGATAAAATAAAAAATACATCAATATCACATAATAGAATTTCTATAATTGAAGTAATGGGTAGAAAAAATGGATCACTAGCTATAGCATCAGCTATTTCATGTATGTGTGATTTCATAATAATACCAGAAATAAAATTTAATGAAGAAATTTTCTTCGAAAAAATAAAAAAAAAAATAAATAAAAATACAAAAAATTTTACAATTATAATAACTGAAAATATATGTAATATATATAATTTATCTAAAAAAATAGAATATAGATTTAAAAAAGAAACAAGAGCAACTAATTTAGGATATATACAAAGAGGAGGATCACCTATATATTTCGATAGAATTTTAGCCACAAAAATGAGTTTATTATCTATAGAACTAATTAAAAAAAATATATTTGGAGTTTCAATAGGTATAAAAAATAATAAATTAATATATAATAAATTAGAAGATAAAATAAAAAATAAAAAAAATAAAATAGATAATAACATTATTAAAATAATAAATTATATTAATAAATAATGAATAATAAAACAAATTTTATATATAAAATTATTGAAAATGATATAAATAAAAAAAAATATAAAAAAATAATAACACGTTTTGCACCAGAACCAAATGGTTATTTACATATAGGACATGCAAAATCAATATATATAAATTTTAATATAGCAAAAATTTATAATGGAAAATGTAATCTACGTTTTGATGACACTAATCCTAAAACAGAAAAAAAAATATATATAAATGAAATTATAAAAGATATAGAATGATTAGGTTTTAAAATAAAAAATAAAATAAAATATACATCAAATTATTTTAATAAATATTATAAATATGCATTATTTTTAATAAAAAAAAAATTAGCATATGTAGATTCATTATCACCAGAAAAAATAAAAAAATATAGAGGAACATTTAAAAAACTTGGAATAAATAGTCCATTTAGAAATAGAACAATAGAAGAAAATCTAGAACTATTTAAAAAAATGAAAAATGGAATATTTAAAGAAAAAGAAATATGTTTAAGAGCAAAAATAAATATGAATTCAAAAAATATATTATTAAGAGATCCAATAATATATAGAATAATATATAAAAAACATCTAAAAACAAAAAAAAAATGATGTATATATCCAACTTATGATTTTGCTCACTGTATTGCAGATTCAATAGAAAAAGTAACACATTCATTATGTACACTAGAATTTCAAAATAATAAACCATTATATAATTGAATAATAAAAAATATAAATATAAAACATATACCTAAACAATATGAATTTTCTAAATTAAACATAACATATAATTTAACTTCAAAAAGAAAAATAAATTTACTTATAAAAAAAAAAATAATTAATAATTGAAAAGATCCAAGATTAATGACTATATCTGGAATGAGAAATAAAGGATATACACCTAACTCAATCATAAATTTTTGCAAATCTTTAGGAATAAGTAAACAAGAAAGTATAATAAATATTTCAATTATAGAAAAATATTTAAAAAAAGATTTAGATAAAATTAGTCCAAGAATTATGGGTATAATTAATCCTATAAAAATTAAAATAATTAATATAAAAAAAAATAAAACAATAGAATCACCAAATCATCCCAAAAATACAAAAATGGGAAAAAAAATAATAAATTTAACAAAAGAAATATATATAGAAAAAAAAGATTTAAAAAAAAAAAAAAACAAAAACCTAAATAAATTAAATATAAATAAAAAATTTAAATTAAGATATGCTGGAATAATTTATATAAAAAAAATAATAATAAAAAAAAACAAAATAATTTATATAAAATGTTATTATAAAGAAAAAAAAAATATAAAAAAATATAAAATTATACATTGAATATCTAATATAGATATGTTAAAAATAAAATTTAAATTATTTTATAATTTATTTAAAAAAAAAAATATATATTTAAAAAAAAATTTTTTATCAAATATAAACAAAAAATCATTAAAAATAAAATATGGAATTATAGATAAAAATATATTAACATTTAAAAATAAAATAATTCAATTAGAAAGAGAAGGATATTTTAAATTAAAAAAAAAAAAAAAAATAACTATTAATAAAATTATATCTATATAAATAATTTATTAATTATAAATATTTATTTATATAAAAAATAAAATAAACATATGAATGATCTTAAATTAAATTATTTTAAAAAAATTCTTTTATCATTATATAAAAAGTTAATAAAAAATAAAAATAAAAATAAAACATATATAAAAAAAAACAAAGAAAATAACAATTTTGCTGATCCAATAGATAGAATTATACAAGAAGAAGAATTTACATTCAATTTAATAAATAAAGAAAGAGAAAATAAATTAATAAACAAAATAAAATATACAATTAAAAAAATAAAAGAAAAAAAATTCGGTTATTGTGAAATATGTAAAAATAAAATAGGAATAAAAAGATTAGAAGTACAACCAACAGCATCATTATGTATAGATTGTAAAACAATATCAGAAAAAAAAAAAATAAATAACCTTAAATAAAATATATATGAAAAAATCTAAAGTATTATTAGAAAATTTACATAAATATATAGGACAATATTTAAAAATAAATAAAATAATATTTAAAAAAAAAAATAAATTTCAAAAAATTTTTATATTTAAAAATAAAATATTAGGAAAAATATTAACGATAAATAATATAGTACAAACTACAGAATATGATGAATTTATATATCACGAAATGATTTGCCTTGTACCAATATTATCTCATCCAAATCCTAAAGAAATTTTAATAATAGGAGGAGGTGATGGAGGATGTTTAAAACAAATAATAAAAATACCATATATAAAAAAAATAAAATTAGTAGAAATAGATAAAGATATAATTAAATATTCAAAAAAATATTTATTTGAAATACATAAAAATTCTTTTGAAGATAAAAGAATAAAAATAATAATAGAAGATGGCATAAAATTCTTAAAAAAAAATAAAAATCTTTTTGATATAATAATTATAGATGGAACAGATCCAATAGGTCCAGGAAAAAACTTATTTAATGAAAAATTTTATTTATACTGTAAAAAATCATTAAGTAAAAATGGAATTTTAATATCTCAAAGTGGAACTTTTTTACAAATAAAAAATTTAATAAAAAATATAAAAAATATAAAAAAAATATTTAAATTAACTGGTTTCTTTAATGCTCCAGTACCAACATATTATGGAGGAAATATATTTTTTATATGAGCATCAAATAAAATAAATATAAAAAAAATACATAAAAATAATATAGATTGAATAAAAAATAATAATAAAATATTTAAATATTATAATATTAAAATACATAAAAATAGTTTTTCAATTCCACAATTTTTAATTAATAAATTTAAATGGTAATAAAGTGAAAAAGATAAAATTATATGGATTTAATAATTTAACAAAAAATTTGAATTTTTGTATTTATGATATTTGATATACTAATTCAGAAAACGAAAAAAATAAATATATAAAATATATAAACAATACATACAATTCAGAAAAAATAACAAAAATATTAAAAAAAATTTGTAAAATAATAAATGCTAATATATTAAATATAGCACAACAAAATTATATACCATATGGATCAAGTGTAAATATATTAATAAGTGAAAATAAAATAAAAAAAGAATTAATAGATAAAAAAAAAATATTATTTCATTTAGATAAAAGTCATATATGTGCACATACATATCCAGAAAGTCATCCACAAAAAAATATTTGTACATTTAGAATAGATATAGAAATATCTACATGTGGAATAATATCACCTTTAAAATCTTTAAACTATATATTAAATGAACTTAAAGCTGATATTATTATTATAGACTATAGAATAAAAGGTTTTACTAGAACATTAAAAGGAAAAAAAATATTTAAAGATCATAAAATATGATCTATACAAAATTTTATAGATAAAAAATATAAAAAAAAATATGATATAACAGATATAAATCTATATCAAGAAAATATATTTAATACAAAAATGATTTTAAAAAAAATAAATTATAAAAATTATATTTTTAATAAAAAAGAAAATAAAAATTTTGAAAAAAAAATAATAATTTCAAATATATGAAAAGAAATGAAAGAAATATATTATTATAAAAATATATAAATAATATTTTTTTAAGTTAAAATCTTATAACCTTTATCGGTAATTAATATTGTATGCTCGTATTGAGCAGATAAACTTCCATCTAAAGTTTTAACTGTTCATCCATCATTCATAACTATAGTTTTATAACAACCAATATTAATCATTGGTTCTATAGTAAAAACCATACCTTTCCTAAAAAAAATATTACAATTATTTTTAAAATGTAATATTTGAGGAAATTCATGAAAATTTTTACCTATGCCATGACCACAATAATCTCTTACAACAGAATAACCATATCTTTCAACATATTCTTGTATTTTACAACCAATAATACTAATTTTTCTACTAAATTTTAAAAAATTTAAAGCATAAAATATACTTTTATAAGTTATAATACATAATTTTTTAGCTTCGACTGAAGGTTTACCAACAAAATACATTCTAGAAGAATCAGAATAATAATTATATTTACGTATACCTATATCAATATTAATAATATCTCCATTTTTTAATATACATGAATAATCTGGAATACCATGACATACAACATTATTTATAGATGTACATATAGATTTTGGATAATTCATATATCCTAAAGATGCAGGATAAGCTTTATGATAATTAACTATACGATCATGACAAATATCATTAATTTCACCAGTAGAAATACCAGGTTTAATATATTTTTTTATGAATAATAAAACATCTTTTACAATATTACTGCAAATAATTATATAGTTAATATCTTTTTTATTATATATTTTCATATAAACATTTATATTATAATATATATAAATAAATAAATAAACAGAATTAAATATTTTAATAAAATAAGAGTATTAATTATGAAATTTTCTATTAATGAAATGATAAAAAACGGAATTCATTTTGGACATCAAACTAAATATTGAAACCCAAAAATGAAACAATATATATACACTAAATATAATAATATTCATATAATAAATATAGAAAAAACAATATATTTATTTAAAAAAGCTTTAATTGAATTAAAAAAAATACAAAAAGAAAAAAAAAAAATATTATTTATAGGAACAAAAAAATCAGCACAAAAATCAATAAAAAATATAGCAAAAAAATGTAAACAATATTTTATAAATAAAAGATGATTAGGTGGAACATTAACAAATTGAAAAACTGTAAAAAAATCTATTAAATTATTAAAAGATCTTGAAAAACAAAAAAAAAATGGATTATGAAATAAATTAATTAAAAAAGAAATTTTACAAAAAGAAAAAAAATTAGATAAATTAAAAAAAAATTTAAATGGAATAAAAAATATGAATGGATTACCAAATGCTATATTTATAATAGATGCAAACCATGAAAAATTAGCAATCAAAGAAGCAAAACAACTAAAAATAAAAATATTTGCTATAATAGATACAAATAACAATCCAGAAAATATAAATTATATTATTCCAGGTAATGATGATTCAATAAAATCTATAAAATGATATTCTAATATTATAATAAAAGAATTAACTGAAAAAATTTATGAAAAATAAAATCAAAATAATAAAAAAAATAAGAAAAATAACAAAAATAAGTATAGAAAAATGTAAAAAAGCATTAGAACTAAATAAATATAATGAAGAAAAAACATTAATATATTTAAAAAAAATAAAATATTCTAAAAATAAAAAAATTCCAAAAGAAGGAATTATAATAAACGATATAAAAAAAAATAAATCAATAATGATAAAAATAAATTGTGAAACAGATTTTTCTAGTAAAAATAAAGAATTCATAAATTTTTCAAAAGAAATTTTAAATTATTGTTTTAAAAAAAATACAATAATATTAAAAAAAATAAAAAATCATTTTAAAAAAAAAAAAAACTATTTAGCATCTAAATTAAAAGAAAATATTATAATAAATAATATATGTATGATAAAAGGAAAATACATATATAAATATATACATAACTATAAAATTGGAACAATTTTAAAATATAATATAAAAAAAGAAAATAAAAAAAAAATAAAAAAAATAGCTATACATATAACAGCAATGAATCCCAAATATATAAGTATAAAAGATATACCTAGAAAAAAAATAAAAGAAGAAAAAAATAAAATATCTATTTTAGAAAAAAATAAAAAAAAAATATCTAAAATTCTTAAAAAAAAAATAAAAAAAAAAATATTATTAAAACAACAGTTTATTTTTAATAATAAAATATCAGTTGAAAATTATATAAAAAAAAATAATATTAAAATAAAAAAATTTTATAGATTTGAAATAAAAAAATAAAAATTTTTTTTAACATATAAATAAATAAATGGAGGTATGGCCGAGTGGTTGAAGGCAACGGTCTTGAAAACCGTAAACGATAAATCGTTCGAGAGTTCGAATCCCTCTACCTCCGTAATAAAATTATGAATAATTTTAAATTAGAAAAAAATATAAACAAATATCTAAATTCTAAAAATATAAAAGATATATCTATAAATGGATTACAAATAGAAGGAAAAAATAAAATCAAAAATATAATACTAATAGTAAGTATAAACAATTTAATTATAAAAAAAATAGATCTAAAAAAATTTGATTCTATAATATGTCATCATGGTTTATTTTGAAAAAAAAATAATAAAAATATAATTGGAATAAAAAAAAAAATAATAAAAAAAATAATAAAAAATAATATAAATGTTTTTTGTTGACATTTACCATTAGATATAAATAATAAAATAGGTAATAATATAGAATTAACAAAAAAATTAAAAATAAAAATATATAAAATATGAAAAAATAAACCATTAATAATAGGAATATCTAATATAAAAATAAAAAAAATAATAAAAAAAAAATTCAAAAATTATAAATTTATAAAAAGTAAAAATAAAAATATAAATAAAATTGGATTATGCACAGGTTCTGGAGAAAAATTTATAGAAGAATTAATAATAAAATATAATATAGATACATATATAACAGGAGAAATATCCGAAAAAACTATATGTATAATAAATTATTATGATATTAATTTATTTTTACTTGGACATGACGAATCAGAAATATATGGTTTAAAAAAATTAGGAATATTTATAAAAAAAAAATTCAATTTACATACAAAATTAATAAAATAAAAATATTTATAATAATGGACCAAAAATAAAAAAAATATTTTCAATAAATTTTTCGTAAAATGGTCTATTTCTTCAAATATTTAAATTTAATAAAGTTGATTTAGACATATATTTTTTATAAATATAATATATTTTTTTATTTACATATAAATTATTTATAACTAAAGTGATTTCAAAATTCAAA
This sequence comes from Candidatus Stammera capleta, assembly GCA_015134075.1. Lineage (GTDB taxonomy): Bacteria > Pseudomonadota > Gammaproteobacteria > Enterobacterales > Enterobacteriaceae > Stammera > Stammera capleta_B. The sequence continues at coordinate 154,702 of CP062308.1, read as the reverse complement.
AATATACTTCTAATATCAAAATTTATAGTACCTATAACACTAATTTTATTATCAACTAAAATAGATTTAGTATGCAAAAAATTATTTTTAAAAAAATAAATTTTTATATTTGATGATAAAAGAGTTTCAATAAAATATCTATTAGCTCAATAAAGAAAAAATGAATCATTTTTAACAGGTAATATAATTTTAACATCAACTCCCTTTTCAGAAGCTATACAAATAGCATCTAATAAAGACTGTGTAGGTATAAAATAAGGAGTAATTATTAATATTTTTTTTTTTGCAGAAAAAATCAAATCTAATAAAAATTTATGAACTAAATTATTAGGTAATCCTGGTCCAGAAGTTAAAATTTGAACACTTTTATCTTTATATTTATTTATTTTATTTAAAAAATTATATTTTAATAAATTTACATAAATATTTTTATATATTAAATTTTCTCCAGTTTCTAATTCTCAATCATAAGAAAATATAATTTTCATAATATTTGTTATATCTTTACCTTTTAATTTAACCATTAAATCAATTCATTTACCCAAATTTAAATATTTTTTAAAATTATCTGAATCAACTAAATTAGCACTACCAATATGAACTATATAATCATCAATTATAATTATTTTTTTATGTTGTCTTAAATCTATTCTTTTAAAAAAAATATTAAACAAATTTATTTTTAATGATTCAATAATTTTAATACCAGATTTAATCATAATTAATGGCCATGTAGTTTTAAAAAAACTTAAACTTCCAAAAGAATCTAATATAATTTTACATTTAACATTTCTATAAGATGCTCTTATTAATGAAATAGCAACTTGATCAGATCAATATCCTGGCTCTCAAATATAAATTATTATATAAATACATTTAAAAGATGAATTTATATCTTTTATAAGAGATATAATTCATTTTTTACTATTACTAAATAAACAAAATTTATTAAAATTAACAGGAGGAATACCTATTTTTTTTAAATATAAATTAAAAATAGAATTATTATATTCAAAAAAAAATTTTTTCTTAAATTTTAAAATTTTTAATTTTAATATATTTTTTTTTCATATATTATATGAATTTATATTACAAAAATAAAAATAAATTTTGTAAATTAAATAGTAAACAAATAAAATAATAATTAAAAAATAGAATTTATTCATAATTAAATAAAAAAATTAAAATTAAAATATAATAATAATATATAATTAAAAATTTATAAACAAAAAAAATAAAATAATAATAAATTTATATGAAAAATATTAAAATAAAAAAAAAAATAAATAAAATAAAAAAAAAAATAAATAAATATGACTTATATTATTTTTATAAAAACAAAAGTATAATTTCAGATGAAAAATACGATTTTTTAATGAAAAAATTAGAAAAATTAGAAAATAAATATAAATTTATAAAAAATAAAAATAGTCCAACAAAAATAATAAATTATAAATTCAAAAACTCTTTTAAAAAAGAAAAACATAATTTTCCAATGTTATCTATAAAAAATATATATAATTACAAAGAATTAAATGAATACATAAAAAAAATAAAAAAAAAAATTAAAATAAAAAATTTTTGTTGCGAATTAAAAATAGATGGTGTAGCAATAAGTATAATATATGAAGATAATAAATTTAAAAAAGCAATAACAAGAGGAAATGGAATATTTGGAGAAAATATAACAAAAAATATAAAATATATAAAAGATATACCTAGAAAAATAAAAACAAAACAAAAAATAAAAAATATAGAAATAAGAGGTGAAATATATATTAAAAAAAAAAATTTTTATAAACTAAAAAAAAAAAAAAATTTTTCAAATAGTAGAAATATAACCGCAGGAACAATAAGACAATCAAATGCAAAAATAATAAAAAAAAGAAAATTATCATTTATAGCATATGATATATTGATATATAAAAATAGAAAAATATTTATAGAACAATCAAAATCAATTAAAAAATTAAAAAATTTTGGATTTAAAACAGAAAAAAATATAAAAATATATAAAAAATTATTAGATATAAAAAATTTTTTTAAAAAAATAAAAAAAAAAAGAAAAAAAATAAAATTTGATATAGATGGAATAGTTATAAAAATAAATAATAAATATCATCAAGAAATTATAGGATATAATAAAAAATATATAAAATGAGCTATAGCATGAAAATTTCCTTCAGAAAAAAAAAAAACAAAAATAAAAAAAATAAAATTTCAAGTAAGTAAAAATGGAATAATTGTACCAATTTTAATAATCAAAAAAATTAAAATAGATAATGTAAAAATAAAAAAAATTAATTTACACAATTTAAATTATTTAAATAAATTATCATTATCAGAAAATAATAAAATAATAATTGAAAGAGCTGGAGATGTAATACCTAAAATATATAAAGTTATAAATTCTAAAAAAAAAAAAATAAATATACCTAAAAAATGCCCATTATGTAAAAAAAAAATAAATATAAAAAAAAAAATTCCTAAATGTAAAAACATAAAATGTTTATCTAAAATAGAAAATATAATAATAAATTTTGTATCAAAAAAAGGAATTAATGTTATAGGATTAGGAAAAAAAATAATAAAAAAATTAATAAATTATAAACAAGTAAAATCAATAATAGATATAATAAACATATCTAAAGAAAAATTAATTAAAATACCTAATATTAAAAATAAACTAGCAAAAAAAATAGAAAATTCTATTAAAAATTCTATAAAAAAAATAAAACTAAGTAATTTAATATATTCTATATCAATACCAAATATAGGATCTTCTTTATCAGAAGATATAAGTAAAAAAATAAAATCATTTAATGAATTTATAAAAATTAAAAAAAATAAATTAAAAAAAATAAAAACATTAGGAAAAACTAGAATAAATTCAATAATAAATTTTATAAACAAAAATAAAAAATTTTTAATAAAATTAAATAATAATATTAATAAAATTATTAAAAATTTTTAAAAAATTTTTTAATAACAAAATTTAATCTAAATAAAACATTTTTTTTTTTTAATAAAATTATTATATTACTTATATTAGGAGTAATATTTTTTCCAGTTAAAAAAAATCTTATATAAAAATATATATCTTTTTTATTAATATAATTAAATTTAATTATTAAATAAAAAAATAAATTCTTAATACTAAATATATCAAAAACAATAATATTTATCTTTTTAATAAAAAAAATCAATATATCATATACATTTTTATTAATAAGTTTATATAATATTTTTTTATCATATTTAATTTTTTTTTTAAATATAGTTAAAAAATCAAACAATTCATTTAATGAATTACTTCTAGGTAAAATAAAAGACAATATTTCAGATATATTTTCTATATTTTTAAATATAGAAAAATTTTTATATAAAAGAAAACTATTTAAATAATTAAATATTTTTTTATAAGATAAATTATTAATATAATATTTATTTAATCAATATAATTTTTTAATATTTAAAATACAAGGAGATCTCTTAATATTATGTATATTAAATAAATTTTTCATTTCATGTAAATAAACAATCTCATTATTTGAAAAACAACCTAAATTAAATAAATAATTTAATATAGATTCTGGAATAAAACCTTCATTAATATAATTTTGTATATTAGAAGAAAAATTTCTTTTAGATAATTTTTTTCTATTAAAATCTAAAATAATAGGCAAATGAATATAATTTGGTATATTATAATTAAGAGATTTAATTAAATTAATTTGTTTAGGTGTATTACTTATATGATCCTCTCCTCTAATAACATGAGTAACAGACATGTAATAATCATCAACAACAACACAAAAATTATATGTAGGTAATCCATTAGAACGCTGTATAATAATATCATCTAAACTTTCATTAGAAAAAATCATTTTTTTATAAATTAAATCATTAAATTTTACAAATCCAAATATTGGATTTTTAAATCTAACAACATAAGAAGATTTCTTATTAAAATTAAATTCTTTATTTCTACAATATCTATCATATTTAGGCTTTAAACCTTTTTTAATACAAATATTTTTAATATAATTTAATCTATCTAAAGAACAAAAACATTTATATGCTAAATTATTTTTTAACATATTATCTATAATATCTTTATATAAAAAAATTCTTTTAGATTGATAAAAAGGAGAATCATCTCAATATAAACCTAATCATTCTAATATATAAAAAATATAATCAATATATTTTTGATTATTTTTAACAAAATTAGTATCTTCAATACGAAGTATAAATTTACCATTATACTTTTTAGCATATAATCAAGAATATAATGCTATACGAATATTACCAATATGTAAATAACCAGTAGGACTAGGAGCAAATCTTGTTATTATATTATTCATATTACTATTAATTTTATAAAAATATTATATACTAATAATGTTAATTTAATTAAAATTAAAAAATAAAATGCAAAAATACATAAGAAATTTCTCTATTATAGCACATGTAGATCATGGAAAATCTACTTTATCAGACAGAATAATAGAATTATGTACTGGAAAAAAAATAGAGAAAAAAAAAGAAAGAATATTAGATTCTATGGAATTAGAAAAAGAAAAAGGAATAACAATAAAATCACAAAGTGTATGTTTAAATTATATATATAAAAATAAAAAATATAAATTAAATTTAATAGATACACCAGGACATATAGATTTTACATATGAAGTATCAAGATCATTATATTCATGTGAAGGAGCTTTATTATTAATAGATGTAACAAAAGGAATACAAGCACAAACAATAACAAACTATAATTTAGCAAATAAATTAAATATTAAAATAATAGTAATAATAAATAAAATAGATATATTAAATATAAATATAAATAATATAAAAAAACAAATAAAAAACATATTAACTATAGATGAAAAAAAAATAATATTATGTTCAGCAAAAAAAAACATAGGAATTAAAAATATAATAAATGAAATTATAAAAAAAATAAAATGTCCAAATGGAAAAAATAAAAATAAATTACAAGCAATTATAATTGATTCATATTTTGATAACTATCTAGGAGTTTTTTTTTTAATAAAAATAAAAAATGGTAAAATACATATAAAAGATAAAATAAAAATAATTAATATTAATAAAATATATATAGTTAAAACTATACATATATTTATACCAGAAAAAAAAAAAATAAAAAATCTAAATTGTGGAGAAGTTGGATGAATATCATGTAATATTAAAAAAATAAAATCATTTAATCCAATAGGTAAAACTATAACAAAATATAATAACTCAAATACAAAAGAATTACCAAAATTTAAAAAAATAAAATCACAAATTTTTGCAGGATTATATTCTAATAAAAATAAAAATTTTTTACATTTTGAAAAATCAATAAAAAAACTAAGTTTAAATGATTCTTCTTTTATTTATTCAAAAGAAAATTCTAATATATTAGGATTCGGATTTAGATGTGGTTTTTTAGGAATATTACATATGGAAATAATAAAAGAAAGATTAAAAAGAGAATATAACACTAATGTAATTATTACACATCCAACAGTAATATACAAAATAAAAACAAAAAAAAATAATATTTTATATATAAATAATCCAAATAAATTACCAAAAAAAAATGAAATAAAAGAAATACAAGAACCAATATCAATATGTAATATTATTACACCAAATAAATATATAAATAAAATAATAAATTTATGTATAAAAAAAAGAGGAAAACATAAAAAAATAAATTTTTATGATAAAAATACTCTTATAAAATATGAAATTCCAACATCAGAAATTATAACAAAATTTAATGACGAAATAAAATCTATATCTAAAGGATATGCTTCTTTTGAATATAATTTTAAAAAATATAAAAAATCAAATATAATGTTATTACAAGTACAAATAAATAACAATATAATAGAAAGTTTTTCAATATTATTACATAAAAATAATATAAAAATATATAGTGAAAAAATACTTAAAATAATAAAAAAAAATCTAAAAAAACATCAATTTGAAATAAAAATACAAATTTTATGTAATAAAAAAATAATAAAATCAACTTTAATAAAATCATTTAGAAAAAATGTAACAGCAAAATGTTATGGAGGAGATATTTCTAGAAAAAAAAAATTACTTAAAAAACAAAAATTAGGAAAAAAAAAAATGAAAAAAACAGGAAATGTATTAATACCAGAAAAAGTTTTTTTAGAAACTATTAAAATATAAATATGATATTATCTAACATAATTTTATTTACATCAATATTAATTGTATTTATTTTAATAATATTATATACGTATATTGATAAAAAAAAAAAAAAATATATTAATAATATATATATTTTAAATATTTTTATAGAAATATTTCCAACTTTATTTTTTATATTTTTAATAAAATCATTTTTATATGAACCATTTAGAATACCATCAGCATCAATGATGCCAACATTATTAATAGGAGATTTTATACTAGTTAATAAATTTATATATAATATAAAAAATCCATTAAATAATAATACAATTATAAATATAAGTAATCCAAATTATAACGATATTGTAGTTTTTCAATATCCTTTAAACAAAAAAATAAATTATATTAAAAGAATCATTGGATTACCAAAAGATAAAATTATATATAACACATATTCAAAAAAAATTAAAATAATAAAATTTTGTAAAAAAAAATGTAATAAAAATATAGTAAAATATTCAAAAAATAAAATAAGTAATTTTATAGAAGAAATTATATATAATGATAATTATATAAAAGAATATTTTTGAGAAATAAAAAATATAAACGAATATAAAAAAAAAAATTCAAAATTCATAATATTAATAGAAAAAAAAGAATATATAGAAAATAAAAATCATAAAATATTATTAATACCAAATTTTTATTTAGTAAAAGAAAATAAAAAAATACTAGAATGAATAGTTCCAGAAAATATGTATTTTGTAATGGGAGATTATAGAGATAATAGCGAAGATAGTAGATATTGAGGATTTGTAGATAAAAAATTATTAATAGGAAAAGCAGAATATATATGAATGAGTATAGATACACAAAAATATTGGCCAATAAACATAAGATTAAATAGAATAGGAAAAATTTTATAAAATATGATAAAAATAAAATACTTAGAAAAAAAAATAAAATATAAATTTAAAAAAAAAAAAATATTAATTTTATCACTTACTCATAAAAGTTATAGTATAAATCATAATGAAAGATTAGAATTTTTAGGAGATTCAATATTGAATTTTATAATAACAAAAGAAATATATAAAAAATATAAAAATATTAAAGAAGGATTAATGACAAGAATAAGATCTAAACTAGTAAATAAAAAAAATTTATTTAAAATAGCAAAAAAAATTAAATTAAATAAATATATAATTTTAGGTAATAGTGAAAATAAACAAGAAAAACAAAATCAATCAATTATATCAAATGCATTAGAAGCATTAATAGGAGCAATATTTATTGATAGTAATATAATAAATATAGAAAAAATAATAAAAAATTTATTTTTTAAAAAAAATATAAATATAAAAAATAATTTTAAAGATTATAAAACAATATTACAAGAACATTTACAAAAATTAAAATTACCATTACCAATATATTATATTAAAAAAAAAAATGGAAAAGATCATAATAAAATATTCACTATTCATTGTAAAATAAATAAAATAAATAAAATAACAAAAGGAATAGGATATAATAAAAAATATGCCGAACAAATGGCTGCAAAAAAAGCTTTAATAAATTTAAATTTAATATAAAATGTTAAAAAAAAATATTTGTATTTCAATAATAGGAAAACCTAATATAGGAAAATCTACACTATTTAATAAATTAATAGAAAAAAAAATATCAATTACTTCAAAAAAAAAAAATACAACTCAAAATATTATACCTGGATTAAATAATAAAAAAAAAAAACAATATTTATATTTAGATACTCCTGGATTTATAAATTATAATAGTTTTAAAAAAATATTTAATAAATTAAATAATTTTATTAAAAAAAATCTTTTTATAGATAGAAAAATAGATTTATTTATTTTAATAATAGATAAAAATATAAATTTTTATGAAAAAAAAATAATAAAAAAAATAAATTTTAAAAAAATACCTTTAATAATAATTATTAATAAAATAGATAAAATAAAAAATAAAACTATAATAATTAAAATAATAAAAAATATAACATATAATATAAAATATAAATCAATTATACCAATAACAACTAAAAAAAATAAATATATTAAAATAATTATAAATGAAATAAATAAATTAATTAAATGAAATAAAGAATTTAATTTTGAAAAAAATAATAAATTAAATAATGAAAATTTTATAATATCAGAAATAATAAGAGAAAAAATATTTAGATTTACAGGAGATGAAATACCATATTCAGTAAAAATAAATTTAAAAAAAATAATATATAAAAAAAAAAAAATTATTATAATATCAAATATAAACACAAAAAAAAAACAACATATAAAAATTTTAATAGGTAAAAAAGGAAACAAAATAAAAAAAATTAAATATTTATCTAAAAAAGATATAGAATTAAATTTAAAAAAAAAAATAAAATTATTTATACATATAAATAAAAAAAATAATGAAAAAATATAATTGAAATAAAATATTTAAAAAAGAAAAAAAAAAAAAATATTTTATTAAAATAAAAAATTTCCTAAAAAAAGAATATAAAAAAAAAAATATATATCCAAAATATAAAAATATATTTAAAGCATTTAAAATAACACCTTTTGAAAACATAAAAGTAGTAATTATAGGACAAGATCCATATTATAAAGAAAATCAAGCTGATGGTTTAGCTTTTTCTTTATTACCAAAAACAAAAATAACACCAACATTAAACAATATATACAAAAAAATAAAATTTGAATATCCACAATTTAAAATACCAACAAATGGATCATTAAATAAATGAGCAAAACAAGGAATATTATTATTAAATAGTATATTAACAGTAGAAAAAAATAAACCTTGTTCTCATAAAAATATAGGATGAGAAATATTTACAAATAAAATAATAAAATATATAAATAATTATTTAAAAAAAATTATATTTATACTTTGAGGAGAATTTGCAAAAAAAAAAAACAAAATAATAGACAAAAAAAAACATTTAATATTAACTTCATCTCATCCTTCTCCATTTTCAGCAAAAATAAATTTTTGAAAATATAATTTTTTTAAAAATACAAATTATTATTTAAAAAAAAATAAAAAAAAAGAAATAATATGATAAATTAATTATATAATATTTAAATTAGTATAATTATATATATCATTTATATTTTTTTTAGCATATTTTTTTGCTTTAAAATATCCATTTAATAAAATTTTTTTTAATAAAAATTCTCTTTTTCTAAAAAAAAAATATTTATTTTGTATATTTTTTATTAAAAAAATAATTTCATTGATAATAAATTTTTTAAAATCTTTGTAAGTAAAATTAATAAATTTTTTTTGTAATTCTTTTATAGAAATATTTTTTATTGAAGAAACTATATTTAATAAATTAGATATACCTGGTTTATTTTTTAAATCAAAAAATATTCTTGGAGGATTATCAGAATCAGTAACAGCATTATTTATTTTTTCTTTTATAGAATTAATATTATCTAATAAAAATATAATATTATTAATATTTAAATCAGATTTAGACATTTTTTTAAATGGATCTAATAATGACATAATTTTAAATTTATTTTTATGTAAAATATATTTAGGCAAATTAAAAATATCAAAAGAATAAAAATTATTTATTCTTTTTGCTATATTTTTAGTTAACTCTAAATGCTGAATTTGATCATAACCAATTGGAACATAATCAGATTTATACAATAATATATCAGAACACATTAATACAGGATAATTCATTAAACCACAATTTATTTTTTTATACATTTTTTTTTTTTCTTTAAATTGAATCATCCTATTCAATTCTCCTATATAAGTATAACAATTAAGAAATCAATATAATTTCATATGTTCAGAAACACTAGATTGTAAAAAAATAGTACATTTCTGTGGATCTATACCAATTGATAAAATTATAGATAAAATATCAAAAATATTATTTTTTAAATCTTTAATATAATTTAAATTAGTTAAAGAATGTAGATCAGCAATACAAAAAAAACAATTATATTTATATTGCATTTTAAATCAATTAGATAAAACACCAATATAATGCCCTATTGTTAAATTACCAGTAGGTTGTATAGCACTAAAAACATTTTTTTTTATCATAAATAATTTTATATATTTTAATTAAATAAATCTTCTGAATTCAATAATTTTTTTAAATTTTTACTTGCTAATTCTTGATTATTAATATTTTTAATATTTTTATTTACTTTATTTTTTTTAAATTGATTTTTTTTATAATGATATGAATATCCAGTTCCACATGGAATTAATCTTCCAACTATAACATTTTCTTTTAATCCACGTAACTTATCTATTTTACTAGATATAGAAGATTCAGTTAAAATTCTAGTAGTTTCTTGAAAAGAAGCAGCAGAAATAAATGATTCAGTTGCTAATGAAGCTTTAGTAATTCCTAATAAATCTTGTTTATATTTAATTATTTTTTTTTTATTTAAATGTAAATATTTATTTATTTTTCTTAATCTAGAAATATCTATTTGTTCTCCATATAAATAATTAGAATCTCCAGGATCAATAATAGTTATTCTTCTAAGCATTTGTTTTACTATAACTTCTATATGTTTATTATTTATTTTTACACCTTGTAATCTATAAACATCTTGAACTTCATTTATAATAAATTTAGTAACATCCTCTATCCCTCTTAATCTTAATATATCATGAGCTGATTCAACACCATCAGATATTATATCTCCTTTTTTTACTAATTCTCCCTCTAAAACATGTAATTTTTTTCATTTAGGAATCATTTCTTCATGAATTATTTTATTTTTATTTGAAAAAATTATTAAACGATATTTACCTTTTGTTTCTTTTCCAAAACCTATAATACCAGATTTTTCTGCTAAAATAGCACAATCTCTAGGTTTTCTAGCTTCAAATAAATCTACAACTCTAGGTAAACCACCAGTTATATCTTTAGTTCCTCCATAATCTATAAAAACTCTTGCTAAAATATCTCCAGCTCTTACATAAGATTTATTTTTAACTTGTAAAATAGATTTACCAGGTAAAAAATATTGTACTGGTATATTAGTTTTAGGTAATAAAATTTTATTAAAATTTTTATCTAAAATTCTAATAGATGGTTTAAAATTCTTATTTATATTTCCAATGTAATCAATTTGATCTAAAACAACAATAGATTGTAATCCAGTAATTTCATCTTTTTGCTTTATTATAGTTTTACCTTCATAAAGATCAACAAAATCAACATATCCATTAAATTCACTAACTATTGGTATAGTATGAGGGTCTCAATTAACTATAATTTCACCTGATTTAACATAATCTCCATTATTTTTTTTTAATATACATCCATAAGGTAAATTATAATTTTCTTTTATTAAACCATCATCTCCTATAATTTTTAATTCAACATTTCTAGAAGTAATAATTAATAAATTATCAGAATTTTTTATAAATTTTAAATTTAATAAACTAATAAAACCATTATTTTTAACTTTTATATTTGAATCTATAACCATTCTAGAAGCAGCACCACCAATATGAAACGTTCTCATAGTTAATTGAGTTCCAGGTTCACCAATAGATTGAGCAGCTATAACACCTATAGCTTCACCTTGATTAATTAAATGATCTCTAGCTAAATCTCTTCCATAACAAAAAGAACATACACCAAAATTAGTTTCACACATAACAACAGATCTAACTTTAACATAATAAATAGCAGAATTTTCTATTAATTTACAATAATAATTATCAAGTAAAGTATTTTTTTTAATTAATATCTTATTATTTTTTTTATTTAAAACGATATCTTCTAATAAAACCCTACCTAAAATACAATCCTTTAATGACTCTTTAACATTATTTCCTTCAATTATAGAACACATAGATATTCCATTTTTAGTACCACAATCTTTTTCAATAATAACTAAATCTTGAGCAACATCTACTAAACGTCTAGTTAAATATCCAGAATTAGCAGTTTTTAAAGCTGTATCAGCTAAACCTTTTCTAGCTCCATGAGTTGAAATAAAATATTGTAAAACATTTAATCCTTCTCTAAAATTAGCAGTAATTGGTGTTTCTATAATAGAACCATCTGGTTTAGCCATTAAACCTCTCATCCCAGACAACTGTCTTATTTGAGCAGCTGAACCTCTAGCACCAGAATCAGCCATCATAAATATACTATTAAAAGAATTTAATTTTATTTTTTTTCCATTAATAACTAAAAATTCTTTTGATAATTTTTCCATCATAGATTGAACTATATTTTCATTAGCATTTACTCATATATCAATAACTTTATTATATTTTTCACCTAAAGTTACTAATCCAGATTGAAATTGATTTTGTATTTCAGCTACTTCATGTTCAGCTTTTTTAACTATTTTATTTTTATTTTCAGGAATAACCATATCATCTATACAAACAGATAAACCTGATATAGTAGCATATTTAAAACCAATATACATAATATTATCAGCTAATATAATAGTCTTATTAGAACCTAAAATATGATAACAAATATTAAATATTTTAGATATTTCATTTTTATCTAAAACTTTATTTATTAAAGAAAAATTTAAACCTTTTGGAAAAATACTTCATAATATTAATCTTCCAATAGTAGTTTCTACAAAAAATCTTTTTTTTACTCAAACTCCTTTAACTTTATTTTTATATTCAACTATTCTACATTTAACTTTAGCATGTATAGAAACAAAATTGTTTGAATATAATAATTTAGCTTCTTTATAAGAAGATAAAATTTTTCCTTCACCTAAAGCACCTATTTTTTCCCTAGTCATATAATAAATTCCTAAAATAACATCCTGAGAAGGAACAATAACAGGTTCTCCATTTGCTGGAGATAATATATTATTTGTAGACATCATTAATATTCTAGCTTCTAATTGAGATTCTAAAGTTAATGGAACATGAACAGCCATTTGATCACCATCAAAATCAGCATTATATGCCGCACATACTAAAGGATGAAGTTGTATAGCTTCACCATTTATTAATAAAGGTTCAAATGCTTGTATTCCTAAACGATGCAAAGTAGGAGCTCTATTTAATAAAATAGGATGTTGTTTAACAATATCTTCTAATACTTTCCATACAATAAACTCTTCTTTTTCTACCATATTTTTAGCTGATTTTATTGTATCAACAATACCATCACTTTCTAATTTATTATATATAAATGGTTTAAATAATTCTAATGCCATTTTTTTAGGTAATCCACATTGATATAATCTTAAATATGGTCCAACTGTAATAACAGATCTTCCAGAATAGTCAACTCTTTTACCTAATAAATTTTGTCTGAAACGACCTTGTTTTCCCTTAATCATATCAGCTAATGATTTTAAAGGTCTTTTATTAGATCCAATTATAGAACAACCTCTTCTACCATTATCTAATAATGCATCCACAGCTTCCTGTAACATTCTTTTTTCATTTCTAATTATAATATCAGGAGCATATAAATCAATTAATCTTTTTAAACGATTATTACGATTAATAACTCTTCTATATAAATCATTTAAATCAGATGTAGCAAATCTTCCACCATCTAAAGGAACAAGAGGTCTTAAATCAGGAGGTAAAACTGGTAAAACATCTAATATCATTCATTCTGGTTTATTATTAGAATTTAAAAAATATTCTATTAACTTTATTCTTTTTGTATTTTTTTTTCTTTTTATTTCTGAAATATTATTCTTTAATTCAACAGAAAGTTTATCATATTCATTATTTAAATCTAATTTATTTAATAAATCTTTAATAGCTTCAGCTCCAATTTTTGCTTCAAATTTAGAACCAAATTTATTTAAATAATATATATATTTATCATCGTTTAAAATTTGACCTATTTTTAAATAATTATCAATTTTTTTTGTAACAATATATGAATCAAAATATAATACTTTTTCAACATTTTTTAAAGAAATATCAAGTAATAAACTTATTCTAGATGGTAACGATTTTAAAAATCATATATGAGCAACAGGAGCTGCTAATTCTATATGTCCCATACGTTCACGTCTTACTTTGGTTTTTGTTACTTCTACACCACATTTTTCACATATTATATTTTTATATTTTAATCTTTTATATTTACCGCATAAACATTCATAATCTTTTATAGGACCAAATATACGAGAACAAAATAATCCATCTCTTTCAGGTTTAAAAGTACGATAATTAATAGTTTCAGGTTTTTTAACTTCACCATAAGATCAAGATTTTATTATTTTTGAAGATGCTAAACTAATTCTTATAGAATTAAATTCTTTATTAATTGATTGATTTTTAACAAAATTATCAAAATTATTCACAATAAATATTTCCTACAATTTAAAATTATTAATTATTAAGTAATTCAATATTAATTCCTAAAGAACAAATTTCTTTTATTAATACATTAAAAGATTCAGGCATACCAGGATTCATTTGATGATTTCCATTAATAATATTTTTATACATATTAGTTCTTCCATTAACATCATCTGATTTAACAGTTAACATTTCTTGTAAAGTATAAGCAGCTCCATAAGCTTCTAAAGCTCATACTTCCATTTCTCCAAATCTCTGACCACCAAATTGTGATTTACCACCTAAAGGTTGTTGAGTAACTAAACTATATGAACCAGTAGATCTAGCATGTATTTTATCATCAACCATATGATTTAACTTCATTATATACATATAACCAACAGTTATTGGTCTATCAAATCTTTTACCAGTAAAACCATCATATAAATACATTTGTCCAGAAGGAGATAATTTAGAAATACTTAATAATTTTTTTATTTCATTTTCTTTTATACTATCAAATACAGAAGTTGATATATTAAAACCATTAGATAAACTTTTAGCTAATATAATAAATTCTTTATCACTTAATAAATTTAAGTCTATATTATTTTCTTTATTATAACTTACATCATATATTTTTTTTATAAATTTTTTTATTTCACAAATGTCAACTTTTTTAATTAACATTTTTTTAATAATATCTCCTATACTTTTTAAAGCCATACCTAAATGTGTTTCTAATATTTGACCTATATTCATTCTTGAAGGAACTCCTAAAGGATTTAAAATAATATCTATAGGTATTCCTTTATCATCATAAGGCATATCTTCTACAGGACATATTTTAGATATAACACCTTTATTTCCATGTCTACCAGCCATTTTATCTCCAACTTTTACTTTTCTTTTAACAGCTAAATAAATTTTAATTACTTTTATAACACCTGGAGCTAATTCATGACCTTTAAAAATTTTTTTTTTATATTCTTTTATTTTATTTAAAAATATATTTTCAGTATTTTTATATAAATTAATTAATTTAAATATATCATTTTTTAAATTTATATTTACAAAATTAATATTTATTAAATTTTCATATGATAAATCCTTAATAAAACTATAATCATAATTATATTTAATAAATATATTCTTAATATTTTTAATTAAAATATTTTTTAATAAATTTAATTCAATTGATATATTTTTTTCTATTTCTTTTAATTTAAATAATTCTTTAGAAAATAATTTATTTTTTTTATCTAATTTATTTTTAGTAAATACTTGAATATCTATAACAGTTCCAGAACATCCATTAGGAACACGAAGAGAAGAATCTTGAACATCAGAAGCTTTTTCACCAAAAATAGCTCTTAAAAGTTTTTCTTCTGGAGTTAATTGAGTTTCACCTTTTGGTGTTATTTTACCAACTAATATATCACCAGAAAAAACTTCAGAACCAATATTTATAATACCATTTTCATCTAATTTAGATAAAAATGAATTACTTATATTAGGAATATCAGAAGTAATTTCTTCTTTTCCTAATTTAGTATCTCTGCATATACAAGATAATTCTTGAATATGAATAGTAGTAAAAATATCTTTATGAATAATATTTTCAGAAATTAATATAGAATCTTCAAAATTATAACCTTTTCATGACATAAAAGCTACTCTAACATTTTGTCCTAATGATAATTCTCCTAAATTAGTAGCAAAACCATCTGCTATAACATCACCTTTTTTAACAAAATCATTTAACATAACACATGGTTTTTGATTAATACATGTATTTTGATTTGAACGTAAATATTTAAATAAATTATAAGTATTTATTACATTTGAAAAATCAAGATTTTTATTATCAATACATCTTTCAATAATTATTTTAGAAGAATCAACATATCTAACAATACCATTATGTTTTGATATTATTGAAATACCAGAATCAATAGCAACAATTTTTTCCATACCAGTACCAACAAAAGGTCTATCTGGAAATAAACAAGGAACTGCTTGACGTTGCATATTAGCGCCCATTAAAGCTCTATTAGCATCATTATGTTCAAGAAAAGGTATTAAAGAAGCACCAACAGAAACAATTTGTTGAGTTGAAACATCCATATAATTAATATCTTTATAATTATAGAGATTAAATTCTCCAGAATATCTACACAAAATAAATTTATCTTTAAATTTATTTTTAATATTTAATAAAGCATTTGCTTGAGCTATAATGTAATTTCCTTCTTCTATAGCAGATAAATAATGTATTTTATTAGTTACATAACCTTTAAAAACAAATCTATAAGGAGTTTCTAAAAAACCATATTTATTTACTCTAGAATAAATAGATAAAGAATTTATTAAACCAATATTAGGTCCTTCTGGAGTTTCAATAGGACAGACTCTTCCATAATGAGTAGAATGAATATCTCTAACTTCAAATCCAGCTCTTTCTCTTGTCAAACCACCAGGACCTAAAGCAGAAATTCTACGTTTATGTGTAATTTCAGATAATGGATTATTTTGATCCATAAATTGAGATAATTGACTAGAACAAAAAAAATCTTTAATTATTGCAGATAAAGGTTTAGCATTAATAATATCTTTTGGTTCAATGTTAGTTAAATTACTATTAATAGAAAAACGTTCTTTAACAGTTTTTTCAATTCTAATTAAACCTATTCTAAATTGATTTTCAATCATTTCTCCAACACAACGAATTCTTCTATTACCTAAATGATCAATATCATCTATATTTCCTGTATTATTTTTTATATCTATAAGTTTTTTTATTATATCAATAATATCTTTATCTTCTAAAATCATAGATCCATCAAATACACTTCTTGATAAAGAAATATTTATTTTCATTCTACCTACAGAAGATAAATTATATTTATCTTTATTAAAAAATAAATTAAAAAATAATTTTTTAGAAGAATCTACAGTAGGAGGCTCTCCTGGTCTAACTATTTTATAAATTTCTATTAAAGCAGAATTTTTATCAATAGTATTATCTATATTTAATGTATTAGATATATATGAATTATAACTAAAATCTGATATATATAAAACATCTATACTTTTATAATTGGAATTAATAATATCATTAATTAATTCTAAATTTAATAAAGTATTAGAAGAAATAAAATTTTTATTATTAGATTTTACTTTATAATCTTTCGCTAATATTTTTCCAAATAAAAAATATATAGGAACTTCTATATATTTAATTTTATTTTTCTTTATTATTTTTAATAAATCACTATTTATTCTTCTTCCTTTTTTATAAAAAATTTTATCACCAAATTTAAAATCAAAATTTAATTTTTCTCCCTTTAATCTATTTGGAATTAATTTCATTAATATTTTATTTTTTTTAAATATAAAAGTAGTAAATTCAAAAAATAATTTTAAAATATCACTATTTTTATAACCTAAAGCTTTTAAAAAAATAGTTGCTGGTAATTTTTTCCTACGATCTATACGAATAAATAAACAATCTTTTGAATCAAACTCAAAATCTATTCAAGAACCTCTATAAGGAATAATTCTAGCACTATATGAAACTTTTCCTGATAAATTAATTTTATTTTTATCACTATCAAAAAAAACTCCTGGACTACGATGTAATTGAGATACAACAACTCTTTCTATTCCATTAACAACAAAAGTTCCCCTTTCTGTCATAAAAGGTATATCACCCATATATACTTCTTGTTCTATAAAAGAAACAAGATCATTATTACTAGAATTATTTTTATAAATATATAAACATAATTTAACTTTTAAACTTATAGAATAAGTTAAACCTCTAATTTGACATTCTTTATCATGAAAAAACGGATTAGAAAAAGAATAACTTATATAATCTAATTTAATTGTTTTATCATGATTATATATAGGAAAAATAGATTTAAAAGATAAATTTAACCCAGAAGAAAAATTTTTTCTATCATATAAAAAATTGTTGTAAGATTCTTTTTGAATATTTAATAAATAAGGTACATCTAAAATCTTATTAGTCTTACTAAAATTACTACGAAAACACTTTATTTCAGTACAAGAATAAACCATACTAAATACCTTTCAAAATCTAAATTTATTTAACTAAAACTTCAGCTCCTACATCTTCAAAAGATTTTTTCAATATATCAATATCTTTTTTATTAACTTTATCTTTAATTAATACTGGAGCAGATTCTACTAAATCTTTAGATTGTTTTAATCCTAGATTTAAAACACTACGAACTATTTTAATAACAGCTATTTTATTATTACCTATTTTATTTAATGTTATACTAAACTCATTTTTTGATATATTTTTTTTTTCATTATTTTTATCATCAGAATTTAATTTATAATCTTGTTTACAAATACCAAATTTTTTTTCTATACTATCTATTAACTCTACTAATTCAACCAATGACATAGATGATATTTTTTCTATAATTTCTTTTTTATTCATTTATTATTATCCTTTATTAACCAATTTTTTTTTAAAAAAAATTAAAATATTTATTAATCTTAAAATAGTCATATTTACAAAATAAAATATAAAATATTGTATGGCTTTTTTTTTTGTAGATAATAAAAATATTTTTTTAATAATATTACAAGAAATTAATTTATTATCAATACACATAGATTTTAAAATTATTTTATTATTATATTTATGTATATATTTATTTAAAATTTTACATATATTACTATTATATTCATAAGAAAAACAAATTATAATAGGACCTAAAAAATATTTTTTCAAAAAATCTATTTTTGTATTACTAACAGAAATTTTTAATAAATTATTATGAACTACAAAAACAAAACCATTATTACTCTTTATTTCTTTGCGAAAAAAATTTAACTCATTTGAAGATAAATTATAATAATTTAATATAACTATAAATGAAGATTTTTTTAATTTATCTTTTATATTTAAAACATATTTTTTTTTATCTATAATTTTTAATAACATTAATATACCTAAATCTTAATTATTTTTATAAACAACATAACCTTTACCCATAGTACTAGATAAAGTAATTTTTTTTATTAAAAATCCATTTTTATTTTTTAAAGAATCTATTTTAGAATATAAGCTAAAAAAATTATCAAATAAATCATTATCAGAAATTCTTAAAGTTCCAATTCTACTATGAATAATTCCATATTTATCAACTGTATATATAATTCTTCTTTCTTTAAATTCTAAAATAGTTTTTTTTAAATCTTTTGTAATAGTTCCAAATTTTATATTTGGCATCATATTTTTAGAAATTAAAAAATTAGATAATTTATTAACTGTTTTAATAACATCAGGAGTTGAAATAATAATATCATATTTAATTTTTTTATTTAAAATTTTATCAATTAAATCCTCATTACCAACTAAAAAAGCACCAAATTTATACGCGTTATCAAAATTTTCTTTAGAAGTAAAAACAACAATTTTTTTTTTTTTACCTATATTTTTAGGTAATAAAATACTTCCACAAATATCATTATTAATATTTTTTTTTTTTATATATAAATTTATATCAACATCAATAGATTCAATAAATTTTTTTTTAGATTTTTTCTTTATTAAACTAAATGTATTTATTACATTTTTTCTAAATTTTTCGTATATTATTTTTTCCATAATAATTTTAAAATATTATTTATTTTTTAACTTTAATTCCCATAGAATTAGCAGTACCAATTATAGATTTACATATACATTCTAAATCATTAGAATTCATATCAACTAACTTTATTTTAGCAATTTCTAAAATAGAATTTTTATCTATATATCCTATAAAATCATGACCAGGTTTCTTAGATCCATTATTTAAAGAAATTTTTTTTTTTAAAAGAAAAGAAACAGGCGGAGTTTTAATTATAAAAGTAAAACTATGATTTTTATATACAGTTATTAAAACAGGTATAGGAATACCTTTTTCTAAATTAGATGTTTTTTTATTAAATAATTTACAAAAATTAATTATATTAACACCTTTTTGTCCTAAAATAGGACCAATTGGTGGACTAGGATTAGCCATACCAGATAAAACTTGTAATTTTATAAAACATTTAATTTTTTTAGACATATTAACCTTTTTGTAAAATTTTATTTATATATTTTTTTCAACTTGAGAAAAATCTAATTCAACAGGAGTAGATCTTCCAAAAATTAAAACAGATACTTTTAAACGATTTCTATCATAATCAATCTCTTCAACAGTACCATTAAAATCAGAAAAAGGACCACTATTAACCCTTACCAATTCACCATATTCAAATATAATTTTAGGTATAGGTTTACCACTTATTTTACTTAATTTTAATTTAATATTTTTAATTTCATTTTTACTAATAGGAAATGGATTACCAAAATTTCCACCAACAAAACCAATTACTTTAGGAATACTTTTAACAAAATATCAATTTTTTTCATTCATTAACATATTTATTAAAAAATATCCTGGAAAAAATTTTCTTTCACTTTTTTTTTTAACACCATTTTTAATTTCTATCACTTCTTCAGAAGGAATTAACATTTCTCCAAAATTATCATCTAAATTATGTAATTTTATATTATCTTTTAATAAATCAATAATTTTTTTCTCAAAACCTGAAAAAACTTGAACAACATATCATAATTTTTTATTACAAAAATTCATAACTTTATAACCTTAAATTAATAAATAAAATGAATAAAATATCATATAATTTTATCTATAATTCATACTATAAAAGATATTAATAAACTAGAAAAACAAACAATAATAACATTTTTATATGCATCATTTATAGATGGTCAAATTATTTTAAATACCTCTAATTTAGATTTTATAAAAAAAAAAATAATTTTTTTACCTAAAGAACTAATTTTTAATCAATAAAATAAAAAAAATGAAATAATAACTTTTAAAATTATTCTAAATACTAAATAATAATTAGATAAATAAAAATTAAACAAAATCATTAATATTACAAAAAAAATAAATAAGTTTTTTATATTTAAAAAATAAGTATTCATTAATATATTTACTACAAAAAAATAAATATCATATATTTATTTTAAAATATATAATATTTTAATTGAAAAATAAAATAAATTTATAAATATTAAATATATTAAATAATATATTCATTAATTAAAAATATTTTTTATATATTTAAAAATTTCAAAAAAATTAATCAATTTAATTTCTAAATCTAATCAAATTTTAAATTTTTTAAAAACTTTTTTTCTAATAAAATTAAATAATAAAAAAATATCCTTAGATTTAGCATTATTAACATTAATAATTATTAAAGAATGTTTTTTATAAATTTGAGCATCACCAATAGTATATCCTTTTAATTTACATAGATCAATTAATAAAGCAGCAGGTATTTTAATTTTACTAAAATGAAAATCAAAAATATAATTATTTAAAAAACATAAATATTTTTTTTTTAATTCTAAAAATTTTTTATAACAAATAAAAGGATTTTTAAAAATACAACCTATATTTCCAAAAATTTTAGTATCAGGAAGTTTACAACTTCTAATATATTCTATTCTATTATATATATTATATATATTAATATTATTAAAAAAATTAAAATAATTATACAAATCTTTATATTTTAAAATTGGTTCTCATTTTTTTTTAACTCTTAATATAACCTTAACTATTATAAAACGATTATAAATAAAATCTTTAAATATACTATATCTATAAAAAAATTTACAATCATAATTTTTTATAAAAAAAAAAATTCCTGTAAAACTGTCTAAAATCTTAACATAAAAAACAAAATTTTTAATTTCAACACCATAAGCTCCAATATTATTAACAACAGCAGAACCAATAGTTCCAGGTATACAAGCTAAATTTTCTAAACCAAAAATACCATTATAAATAGAAAATAAAACAACATCAGATCATACTTCACCAGAATTAATATTTAAAAATCAATAATCAATATTTTGAGTTATTTTAATTCCTTTAATTTTATTAATTAAAACAACACCTAAAAAATCATTAACAAATAAAATATTACTACCTTTACCTAATATTAAAGTTGGTATTTTATTTTTAAAATTAAATAATAAAATCTTTCTAAGATAATACACTTTATCAATTATAAATATTTTTTCAGAATATACATTTATATTAAAAGTATTAAATTTTTTTAAAGAATAATAATTATACATATATTTATAAATTATTTATTTAATTTATTAAATAAAAATTTTTCTAATACCAACATTTTTTTATAACATATATCATTAATATGGTCAAAACCTAACAAATGCAAAAATCCATGTATAAATATTTTTAAAAAATAATTTAAATAATTTAAATTATTAAATCAACATCTATAAAAAATATTATATGGACATATATATATATCACCTAAAAAATAAAAACAAAAATTTTTATATCTAAATGGAAAAGATAATATATCAGAATCATATTTTTTTTTTCTAAATTTAAAATTTAAATAAGACATTTTATCTTTATTTACTAAAATTATATTTAAAGATTTCGACAAATTAAAAAATAAAACAATTTTTTTAAACCATTTATCAAAAAAATATTTTTTAGGAAAAAACATACAATCATTACATTTAAAATAAATATACAACATAAAAATCTATTCATCAAATTTAATACAATTATTATAAGCTTTAATTATACTACCAACAATAGAAGATCTCATTATATCTTTAATATTAAAATAAATTATACCTATATTATTTATATTTTTACATATTTTAATTACATGTTTTAAACCAGAATAAGTGTTTTTAGGTAAGTCTATTTGCGATATATCTCCATTAATAACAGCTTTAGAATTAAAACCTAATCTTGTTAAAAACATTTTCATTTGAGTAATAGTAGTATTTTGAGCTTCATCTAATATTATAAAAGAATCATTAAAAGTTCTTCCACGCATATAAGCTAAAGGAACAACTTCTATAATATTATGAGATATATATTTTTTATTATAATTAGGACCTAAAATATCAAACAATACATCATATATAGGACATAAATATGGATCAATTTTTTGATTAAAATCTCCAGGTAAATAACCTAATTTTTCACCAGCTTCAACTATAGGTCTAGCTAATATTATTCTATATACTTTTCTTTTTTTTAAAAAATCTATTGCAGCAGCAGTAGCTAAATATGTTTTTCCAGTACCTGAAACTCCTACTCCAAAAGTAATAATATTATTTAATATACTATTTAAATATAAAATTTGTTTTTGTGTTTTAGGTTTAATTATATTAAATTTTGTTTTTAAACAAAAAAAATTAGAATTATTATTTTTCATTATTTTAATTAAATTAAATATTAACTAATTTTCCATATAACATATTTTTATTAATTTTATTTATTTTAATATTAATTAATTTACCTATTAAATTATTATTTTTATTACTATTAAAATAAATAATCTTATTATTTCTAGCTCTACCAAATAAAAAATCTTTTTTTTTAGTATATCCTTCAACTAAAATCTCTTGTTCAGTATTTAACATAGTATTACTTCAAAAAATAGAATTTTTACGTAATAATTCAAGTAATTTATATAATCTATTTTTTTTTTCATTATAAGAAATATTATCAATCATATTAAAAGATTTAGTACCAGGTCTAGGAGAATAAATAAATGCAAAACTACTATCAAATTTAATTTTATTTACTAAATCAATAGTTAAATTAAAATCTTTATTACTTTCTCCTGGAAAACCAACAATAAAATCTGAACCAAAAATTAATTTTGGTCTAATATTTAATAATTTATCAACAATTTTATTATAATATTCAACAGTATAATTTCTTCTCATATATCTTAAAATTTTATTAGAACCACTTTGTATAGGTAAATGTACAAAATCAACTATTTTATGAATATTTTTATATGATAAAATTAAATCATCAGTAAAATTTATAGGATGACTAGTAGTAAATTTAATACGTTTAATTTCATCTATCTCAGAAATTAAATTTAATAAATTAGAAAAAGTACATTTTTTACCATTTTCAAAAATTCCTAAATAAGCATTAACATTTTGTCCTAATAAATTAATTTCAGAAACTCCATTTTTAGAAAGATAACAAATTTCAGAAATTATATCCATTGGAGGTCTACTAAATTCTTTTCCCTTTGTAATAGGTACAACACAATAAGAACAACACTTATTACATCCTTCTATTATAGAAACAAAAGAATTAATATATGAATAATTAGATTTATCTAAATAATTATTTATATTTTTATCATAATTATTTTTAAAATCAACATCAAAAATTTTTTTTTTAAATTTTTTAAAATTATTTATTAATACAGGAAGTTTTTTAATTTTATTAGAACTAAATACTATATCAATCTCAGGAAATTTTATAAATATATCTTTTCTATCATAAGTAGCAATACATCCACATACAATAACTATTAATTTATTATTTATTTTTTTAATTTTTTTTATAATATCAAAATAAGAATAAAATTTATTTTGAGCTTTTTGTCTTACAGAACAAGTATTTAAAATTACTAAATCAGATTTATCTATAGAATTAATAATAAAACATTTTTTAAAACTTTTTAATAAATATGAACTAATTTTATTAGTATCATATTTATTCATTTGACAACCTCACGTTTTTATAAATATATTCATATTTTATATACTAAATTAATTAATTTATAGCTACGACAGGAATTGAACCTGTGACCTCAGCGTTATGAGTGCTGTGCTCTAACCAACTAAGCTACGTAGCCATTAAACTGGGGTACCAGGATTTGAACCTGGGATCGCGGGATCAAAACCCGATGCCTTACCACTTGGCTATACCCCGAAAATACGGAAGACGAGACTTGAACTCGTACACAATTAGTACTAGATTCTAATTCTAGTGCGTCTACCAATTTCGCCACTTCCGCAAAAAATAAATATAATATACATTATTATATTATATAATATTTATATGAAAAAACATAAATTAAAAAAAATTATTAAATATTGTATAAAATTATTTAAATCAAGCAATATATATTATGGACATAATACATATAATGCTACATCAGAAACAATACATTTAATATATTCAATATTGAATATAAATATAAAAAAAAAAATAAATGAAATAAAAAATATTAAAATAAATAAAAAAAAAAAAAATAAAATTATATATTTAGCTAAAAAAAGAATAAAAAATAAAATACCTATAGCTTATTTAACAAATAATACATGATTTTGTAATAAAAAATTTTTTATAAATAAAAATGTAATAATTCCAAGATCTCCAATTTCAAAAATAATTAAAAAAAAATTTTTTTTTATAAAAAATAAACCAAAATATATATTAGATCTATGTACTGGAAGTGGATGTATAGCAATATTATGCTCATATATTTACACAAAATCTAAAATAGATGCAACAGATATTTCTTTAAAAGCATTAAAAATAGCAAAAAAAAATATTTTATTTCATAAAAAAAAAAAACAAATAAAAATAATACATTCAGATTTATTTAAAAATATAAAAAAAAAATATGATTTAATAATAAGCAATCCACCATACGTAAATAAAAAAGATATAAAATATTTACCAAAAGAATATTTATATGAACCTAAAATAGCATTAATAACAAAAAATAATGGCACATATATAATCCAAAAAATAATAAAACAATATAATAAATATTTAAATAAAAATGGATATATAATTTGCGAAGTAGGACATCAAAAAAAAAAAATAATAAAATTAAATAAAAATATAAAATTTCAATGAATAAAATTTAAAAATAAAAATAATAATATTTTTTATATAAAAAAATAAATTAAAAATTAAATAAATAAATAAAATTATTAAAATTATTATTCAATATAGTAGATAAACTAATTTTTTTAATATCAGATATTATTTTCATTATAAAAATTATTCTACTTGGATTATTAACATAATTTCTATATGGTTCAGGTGATAAATAAGGAGAATCAGTTTCTATAAATAATCTATCTAAAGGTATATATTTTATTAATTTTTTTAAAAAACTCATATTTTTAAAAGTTATTAATCCAGATATAGATATATATAAACCTAAATCTAAAAATTTAAATAATTTTTTCTTACCATTATAACTATAACAATGTAATATACCTTTTAATTTTAATATATTAATATTTTTAATAATATTAAAAGTATCATTAAAAGAAAATCTTGTATGAATTATAATAGGTTTATTAGTTTTTTTTGATAAAATTAAATGTTTAATAAACAATTTTATTTGTTTTTCTTTATCATTACTTTTATTAATATATTTATAATCTAATCCACATTCTCCAATTGCAATAACATTTTTATAAAAACAAATTTTTTCTAAAAGTAATAAATCTTTTTTATTAATTCTATTAACATATAAAGGATGTATACCACAAGACATTTTAATACTATATGATAAAGGAGATAAAATAGAAGACATATAAAAAAAATTTTTTATATTAACAGAAACACTTAATATATATTTAATATTATTTTTATTAATAAATAATATTAATTCATCTATATTTTTAAAAAAAGAACCAATTAACTTATCTAAATGACAATGAATATCAACAATAAACATATTTTATTTATTCAAAAAATAAATATAATAAACTAATTCATAAATTAAAATTTTTTTATTAATAAAATATATATTATTAATATTATTAATACATAAATAAATTTTATAAAAAATACGAATTTTATCATTTAATAATAAATTATTTAAAATATTTTTAAATAAAAATAAAGAATCTAAATTATAATAATATTTATTATTAAATTCAAAATAAATAATATCAAAAAATATAGTTAATAATAAAAATAAATTATCAATTGATTCATCTAATAAAATTTCAATCATTTTAATTTCTTTTTTATATATAAAATTATTCATAAAATTTAAAAAAAATAATCTTTTATTAAATTGATTTTTTAAAAAAAATAAAGTTTTTAATGGAGAAAAATAATTTATGCGAATAATAGATATTATTGATTTATCTGAAATATTATTTAAAAAATATTTTTTTTTAAAAAAATTTAATAAATAAATTTCAGAAGGAGGAAAAATAAAAAATCTATAAGATCTGCTTAACAAAGTATTAGGTATTTTAATGTAAGAAAAACAAGTAAAAATAAATATTACCTTAAAATAAAATTCTTCCATTAATTTTAATAAATAATTATTAACATAAATATTAACAAAATTATAATTATTAAAAAATATTATTTTATATGATCCAAAATAAATATTATTTATTAATTTTAAATTAATATTACGAATACAATCAATATCTATTTTTATATCATTATTTAAAAAATAAAAATTAGGATGTATTTTTTTATCAAAAAAATAACAATTAGAACAAATATTACAAAAATATTTTCTTTTTTTTTTTTTACATAAAATTCATTTAGATAAAACATTAATTAATAATTTTACATTTAATTCACAAGGATAATTTATTACTAAATTAAAACTTTTATTAAATATATTTAAACAAAATTTAATAAGAATATCATAATATTTTAATAATCAAGGATTTTCAGTAAACATAATATTACAAATTTAATATAAAACAAATTTAAATAATATAATAAATATAAAATATAAATTTAATTAAAATAAAATAAAATATTTATTTTATAATAAATTATATATATAATTTAAATATATTAAAATAACTTTATTAAATTTAATTAAAGGATATTATGTTAGTAACAGAAAAAGCTCCAAATTTTAATTCACAAGCAATAAATAGAAAAAATAAAATAATAAATTTTGATTTATATAAAGATACTAAAGATAAAAAAGTACTTTTATTTTTTTGACCTTTAGATTTTACATTTGTTTGTCCATCAGAAATAATATCTTTAAATAATAGATACGAAAATTTTAAAAAAAGAAATGTAAAAATATTAGGTATATCTATAGACTCAATATATACACATTTAGCTTGAAAAAATACTCCAATAAATAAAGGTGGAATAGGAAATAAAATTAATTTTTTAATTATTTCAGATATAAAAAGAAAAATACAAAAATTATATAATACTAAACACAAAGAAACAGGAACATCTTTAAGAGCTACATTTTTAATAGATGAAAAAAAAATAATAAGACATATATCTATAAATGATTTACAAATAGGAAGAAATATAAATGAAATATTAAGAATAATAGACGCAATTGATATAAATTCAAAAACAAAAAATGTATGTCCAGCTCAATGAGATAAAAATAAAGAAACTATAAAACCAAATTATAAAAATATATGTGAATTTTTAAAAAAAAACCATAAAAAACTTTAATATAATAAAATTATGAAATCAGATATAAATATATACATAAGTATAATAATGTTGTTTATATTTTTAATGTTATATTATTTTATGATAATATATCCTCAAAAAAAAATAGAAAAAAAAATTAATGAAATATATAAAAAAACAAAAATAAATAGATATATTTTATTAAAAGGAGGAATAATAGGAAAAATAAAAAAAATACTAGATAAAAATTATCTTATAATTACAATAAATAAAAATACAAATATACTAATAAAAAAAAAATATATATTTAAAATAATAAAAAACAATAAAATAATAAAAACATTTTTAAATTAAAAATTTAAATTTTATCTTCATTATATATAACATGTTTTTTAATTATCGGATCATATTTTTTTAAACTTAATTTTTTTTTTGTATTTATTTTATTTTTTGTAGTAGTATAAAAATGTTTACTTCCAGAAGAAGAAATTAATTTTATTTTTAATCTTTTTTTTTTTGACATATTTACCTATTTATTTTTTTTTAAAAATTTTTCTATACCTAATTTATTAATTATCCTTATAGCTTTAGCAGTTATTCTTATTTTTATAAATCTTTTTTCTTTAGATAATCAAAAACGATGATAATGTAAATTAGGTAAAAATTTACGAGAAGAAGTATTCATAGAATATGATCTTCTATTTCCAAATATAGATTTTTTTCCAGTAATAAAACAATATTTAGACATAAACACCATTATTTATTAATTAATATTATATTTTTAGCTCAAAAACTATTACTATAATTATTAGAATTATACATTAAATATCCATTTATAACTATAATATTATTTACATCTATAATTAAATAATATTTTATATATATATTTTTAAAAATTAAAACTTCAATTATTCCAGTATTATCATCTAAATTAATCAAACAAATTTTATCTCTATTTTTAGTATAAATAAATTTAACACTAGTTATAATACCACATATTTTAATAATATTTTTTTTATTTATAAAAAATAAATCTTTAATAAAAATTAAATCTTTATATTTTTTCAAAAAAATATGATATTTTTTAATTGGATGATTTTTAATATAAAAACCAATAGTTTCTTTTTCTTTATTCAAAATAATATTATTACTTCATATAGAAAAATATTTTTTTATATCATTATTTATGATAGAACAAATTAAATTTTTTTTATTAAACAAATTAAGTTGTCCTAAAATTAATACTTTCTTTTGATATTTAATAATTTTTAATAAATTATTTATATATTGAAATAATATAGATCTATCTATTTTAAATAAATCTAAAGAACCAGATAGAATTAATTTTTCTAAAACTAACTTAGATATCTTAATTAAACATATTAAACTACAAAAATGACCAAAACTTTTAAATTTACCAAATTTTTTTCTAAGACTTAAAATAAGATCTATTGAATTCTTACCTATACCTTTTATAGCTCCTAAACCATATATAATATTATTAGAATTATCAACATTAAAATAATAATTACTATAATTTATATTAGGAGAAATAATATTTATTCCAATACGTTTTATTTCAGCAATTATTAAAATAATTTTTTTAATATTATTAATATCAGAATTAATATAAGAAGATAAAAATTCAGCAGGATAATTAGATTTTAATCATAAAGTTTGATATGATATATAAGAGTATGCAACAGAATGAGATTTATTAAAACCATAACCAGCAAATTTTTCCATTAAATTGAATATTTTTAAAGATAAATAATTATTTATACCTAATAAAGAACAACCATTTATAAATTTTTTTTTATGAATATTCATTTTACTAAAATCTTTTTTACTTATAATTACTCTTAACATATCAGCTTCTTCTAATGTATAACCAGCTAAAATTTGAGCTATTTTCATAACTTGTTCTTGATATAATATAATTCCGTATGTATTTTTTAATATAGGAATTAATAATTTATGTTGTCATTTTTTATCAGGATAATAAACTTTTTCTATTTTTTTTTTACGATTAATAAAATTATCAACCATTCCAGATTTTAATGGACCAGGTCTAAATAAAGCTATTAAATCAACTATATCATTAAAAGAATTAGGTTCTAAATTTTTAATTAATTCTCTTATACCTTTAGATTCTAATTGAAATACACCTATTGTGTTTGAACTTTTCAATAAATTAAAACTTTTTTTATCAAAAAAATTAATTTTTTTTATATATATTTTATCTTCCTTTTTTTTTTTTTTATTAATAAGATTTATAGTATTATCTATAATAGATAAAGTTTTTAAAGCCAATAAATCAAATTTAACTAAACCTATATATTCAACATCATTTTTATCAAATTGAGTAATTAATTTATTGTTATCATGATCATAATAAACAGAACAAAAATCATTAATAAAAGAAGGAGATATAACAATACCTCCAGCATGTTTTCCTATTCCTTTAATTAAACCTTCTAATTTAAAAGATATATCTATTATATATTTTACTTCTTTATCATTTTTATATAAATCACTTAATATCTTTTCATTTTTAACAACTTTTTTTAAAGAAATATTAAATCCAAAAGGTATTAATTTAGCTAAATAATCTATAAATGAATAAGAATAACCTAAAACACGACCAACATCTCTAACTACAGATTTAGCTGTCATAGTATTAAATGTAACAATATTTGCTACAGATAATTTTCCATAAATATCTTCTATATGAGATATAACTTTATCTCTTTTGTCCATACAAAAATCTATATCAAAATCTGGCATAGATATTCTTTCAAAATTTAAAAATCTTTCAAAAATTAAATCAAATTTAATTGGATCAATATCTGTTATATATAATAAATACGCTACTAAAGATCCTACACCTGAACCTCTTCCAGGACCAACAAAAATATTATTTTTTTTAGATCATTTTACAAATTCCATTACTATTAAAAAATAATTAGTAATTTTCAATTTTAAAATAACATTTAATTCTTTTTTAATTCTTAAAATATATTTTCTTTTTAATAAAATATTTCCAAAAAAATTAATTCTTTTAAATAAACCATAAATAACATTTCTTTTTATAAAAAAATTTGGAGAAACATTAATATGAGGAAAATTAGGTAAAACTATTTTTTTTTTTTTTATAAAAAAATTACAATTTTCAGCAATCAAAATAGTATTAATTAATGCATCTTTAAAATCAAAAAATAAATTATATATATCAATTTCGTTTTTTAAAAAACACTGATCTGTATAATCTATAAAATTATCAATTTCATTTAAAGAACAATTGTTATATATACAAGAACGTATTTTATTTAAAAAAAAATCTTTTTTTTTAATAAATAAAACTTTATTAGTAACAACAAGATTTAAATTAATAAAATTACATAAATAAATTATATCTTTTACATATTTATCTTGATTTTTATGATTTAATCTAAAAATTTGTAAAAAAAAATTATCTAAAAATATATTTTTAAATAATAAAATATGATTTTTTAATACAGAAATTTTATAACAAAAAAAGTTTTTTGTATCTAAATTATAATAATTAATAGAATACATTATTATTAATCCATCACTTAATTTTAATATTAAGTTAAAATCTATATACAAAAAATCTTTTTTTTCTTTATTACTATGAGCAATTGAACATATTTTAATTAAATTTTTATAACCATTATTATTAATACATAATAAAGTAGAAAAATTAATAGAATTAATATTACTAAAATATATTCCTATATCTAAACCTATAATAGGTTTTATGCCATAAAAAAAAGATCTATTTATAAATTTTATAGAAGCTGATAAATTAAAATAATCAGTTATAGCTATACATGGAATATTTAATTTATAACATTTTTTTAATAAATTTTCTATTTTACATATTCCATCTCTTAAAGAATAATCACTATGAACATTAAGATGTATAAATTTAGGATTTAACATTATAAATATTTAAATATTATTTAAAAACACAAAATCATTATACATATTATATATAATTTAAAAATAAAAACAATTATTTAAAATTAATAAATATATTAATTTTTTAAAATATTAAAACTTTAAATATAATTTAAAATAATAATTTAAAATTAAAATATTAATATATTTATAAAATATAAATATTAAAAATAATTACCTAAACTAAATTGAATATAATTTATCTCATCGTTATTATAAATATTAAAAGGTATTCCAAAAGAAAAATTTACAATACCTAAAGGAGTTAAAATTTTTAAAGATACACCAGTAGAAAAACGAAATATATTTATATTTTTTAAAAAATTTAAATTTTTATAAAAATTTAAATTTCTATTATAAGTATCAACAAACATTCCAGAATCAAAAAATAATGATGAACGAATATATTTAGAATAAAATCCATTAAAAAATAAATCATTAGGAAAAATTAATTCTAAATTTAAAGAAGATATAAAATTACCATTATAATAAATATTAGAATTACATATTTTTCTTTTATTTTCACATTTATAACTTTCAGAATTTATAAATGTTTTTTTATAACCTACATAATCTAAATCAAAACCTCTTAAAAAAATATTATTTTTATAATTAAAATTTTCATAAAACGGAAAATTTTTTCCAAAAAATCCATTAATATAACCAACATTATATTTTAAAAAAAAAATTCATTTATTATTTTTATTTAAAGAATAATATTTTAAATAAGTTAAATATAATTTATAAAAAAAATTATCAGAAAATGGTAAAGTAATTTTATTATATATATCAAAAATAAAACCTGTATTAGGAAAAACATTATTATTTAAATTATTAAATATAAAATTATTAGTTAATAATAAATCATTATTTATTAATTTATTTTTTTTAGATTTTAAGTAAAAACTTTTATTTATAGATTTGAAATATTTTAATATAGATAATTGAGATTTAATATTATATAAACTATTTCTGGAATAAATTAACCCAATTTTATATTTTATAAAATTACTAATTAAAAAAGTAATATCATTTTTAATTCCACTATTAATATTTAAATAATCATAATTATTAATTTCATTATCTAATAAATTATTATTAAATAATTTATGCTTCATATATATAAAATCAAAATTATATATTGGATAACTTAAAAAAATATCAAAATTATTAACAAATTTATTCCTTAAACCTTTTATAAAAAAATCACTATTAGGAAAAAAAATATTTTTATTTAATAAAGAAATATTATAATTTAAATTACTTTTTTTTCCATAACCAATATTAAAATTAATTAAACTGTTATTAATTTCAGAAACTTCATATATTATATTTAATAAATATTTTTTATCTTTATAAAAACATTTTTTTTTAATTTTAACAAAATTAAATAAATTAGTACTTAATAAATTTTTTTTACCTAAATTTACTAAATAATTATTATATAATTTATTTTTTTTTTGAGGGATTTTTTTTTTTAAAAAATCATTTTTAAATATTTTATTTCCTTTAAATAAAATATTATTAACATAAAATTTTTTTCCAAATTTTATATCTAAAAAAATAATAATATATTTATTAAAAATTTTTTTTATATTTTTATCTATATAAACATCAATATAACCTTTATTATTTAAAAATTTTTTAATTTCAAAAATTATATTATTAATAATATTCAAATCAAAAAATTTTTTTTTAAAAAAAATTTTTTTTTTAATATAATTTAAAGAATTATTATAAATACCAATATTATTTAATGTTTTAATATCAAATAACTTATATCTATTTCCTTCATTTAATTCTATATATATATTTAAAAATTTATTATTATTTATTTTTGTTCTTATAGATTTTATATAAAAATCAAAATAACCATATTTAAAATAAAAACTTTTTATAATATTTAAATCATTAATAAATATATTTATAATAAAAATATTTTTACCTAAAAAATTATTTAATAAAGAATATTCCTTAATATTAATAAAAGATAAAATTTTTCTTTTACTAAAAAATTTATTTCCAAAAAAAAATATTTTATTTATTTTTATAAAATTACCTTCTTCTATATTTATTTTTAATAAATACATATTTTTTTTATAAAAAGATAAAAAATAATTTATTTTTACATCATATTTTCCTAAAAAAATATATTTTTTTAAAATAAATGATTTAAATTTTAAAAAATTTTTTTTATTAAAAAATTTATTAATATTAATATTAAATTTTTTTAAAAAAAATATTAACTCATTATTATTAATAATATTATTCCCATTTAACAAAATTTTATATAAAACAGGTTTATATAATAAATATATAAAAAAAAATTTACCTTTTTTTTTAATATTTATTTTTCTAAAATGATTTATATTTAAAAAAAAATTATTTATTTCATTAACATTAAATTTATTTAAATTTTTATTTTTTTTAAATAAATAATCATAATAATATATATTATTATTATTATTTTTTATATTTAATAATAAATAATTATTATTTTTAGAATTACAATCACTAAAAAATAAATAAAAAAAAATAAAAAATAATAATGCAAAATTTTTCATATATTATAAATATATAATTAATTATAAATACAATAAATACTTTAAAAAAAACTAAATTTTACCAAATTTTCTTCTTCTTTTTAAAAAAGAATTTAATATAAAAACAAAATCACTTTTATTAAAATCTGGTCATAATTTATCAATAAAAAATAATTCAGAATAAACAATTTGTCATAATAAAAAATTACTTATTCTTTTCTCTCCACCAGTACGAATAACTAAATCAACAGGAGGTTGATTATATAAACATAAATTTTTACTTATAAAATCCTCATTAATTTTATTAATTAAACTTTTTTTTTTAATTATTTTTCTAACAACTCTTTTAACACAATTTAAAAAATCTCATTTTCCACTATAATCTATAGCTAAATTTAATTTTAAACCATTATTATTTTTAGTTACTTTTTCAACCTTTTTAATATTTTTATATAAATTAAAATAAAAATTTTTTTTATTACCAATAATTTTTACACAAATATTTTTTTTAACAAAATAATCAATTTTATTTTTAATAGAAATAGAAAATATTCTCATTAATTCAGATACTTCTAATTTTGGTCTAAACCAATTTTCAGTACTAAAAACATATAAAGTTAATGAATATAATTTATATATTACAGAAAAATCTATAATTTCATTAACAACCTTTAATCCCATTTTATAACCTAAAATACGAGATAATCCTTTAGAACTAGCTCATCTTCCATTTCCATCCATAATTATAGCCACATGTTTTGGTTTATTATTCATTGCATTATTATAATTTATAATTAATTAGCCAATTAAATTTTCTTTTTTATTTAAAAATAAAGATTCTATTTTTTTTATATATAAATTAGTAATATTTTGTAATTTTTTATTAAAAATTTTATTTTCATCTTTACTAATCTTTTTTTCTACAAATAAAATTCTTATTTTTTTTTTAAATTCATGTCTTATATTTCTTATAAATATTTTAGACAATTCAGTCTCATTTTTTAATAATTTAATTATTTTATATCTTTTTTCTTCAGTTAGAATTGGAATTCTAACTAATATATCATTATTTTTTTCAAAAATACTAACATCTAAATTTAAATTTAAAATAGATTTTTTAACTATATTTTTAATATTTTTATCAAATAAAGATATTTTAAAAAAATTTTTTTCCATAGATATATTAGATAATTTATTTAAAAGAATTTTTTTTCCAAAATAATTTATAAATATATTACCTATAATATTTAAATCCAAAGAACTTAAATTAAATTTTTTAATATTTAATTTAAAAGAATTTAAACACTTATCCATTTTATTAATTAATAATTCATTAAGTTTATTAAACATATATTTATTAAAATAAAATTTAAATTAATCATCTAAAAAAACACGTAAAATATTTGATCTACTAGGATGACGTAATTTTCTTAAAGCTTTAGCTTCAATTTGTCTAATACGTTCTCTTGTAACATCAAATTGTTTTCCAACTTCCTCTAATGTATAATCACTATTCATATCTATACCAAAACGCATTCTTAAAACTTTAGCTTCTCTTGGAGTTAAACCAGATAAAACATCATTAGTAACAGATTTTAAACTTTCAATTGTTGCTGAATATAATGGTAATTCTAAAGAAGAATCTTCAATAAAATCACTCAAATGTAAATCTTTATCTTCACCAATAGGAGTTTCCATAGATATAGGTTCTTTTGATATTTTTAATATTTTTCTAATTTTATCTTCTGAAATAAACATTTTATCTGATAATTCTTTAGGAGTAGGTTCTCTACCTATTTCTTGTAAAATTTGTCTTGATATTCTATTAAGCTTATTAATTGTTTCTATCATATGTACTGGAATTCTAATAGTTCTAGCCTGATCCGCTATAGATCTAGTTATAGCTTGACGTATTCACCATGTAGCATAAGTAGAAAATTTATATCCCCTTTTATATTCAAATTTATCTACAGCTTTCATTAAACCTATATTACCTTCTTGAATTAAATCCAAAAATTGTAAACCTCTATTTGTATATTTTTTTGCTATAGATATAACTAATCTTAAATTAGCTTCAACCATTTCTTTTTTAGCTTGTTTAGTTAATTTTTGTTTTTTAAACAATTTAAGACTCATTTTTTTAATTTTTAAAATACTACAACCAATTTTATTTTCTAATAAAATAAAATTATTTATTTTTTTTTTTAATAAAAAAAAATTTTTTCTAAAATTTATTGATCATGAAGATTTAATATTTATAATTTTAAATAATAATTTAATACTAAAACCATATTTATTTATAAATTTATAAAATATATTTTTAGGCATAAAATAATTATTTACAAATAAATTAAAAATCTCATTTTCTTTAATTTTTATATTATTTATAATATTTTTAACTTTTAAAATTAAAAAATCAAATTGTTTAGGAGCTAACTTAAATTTCATAAATATATTAATTAATTTATTTAACTCATATTTAGTATATGGATGTTTAATACTATATTTATTTATAAAATTAATTAATATATTATATTGAAAATCCAAATGACAAAAATTCTTTTTTATTATATTTAAACTTTCAAATTTACTAAATATATTGTAATATTTATTACTTTTTTTTTTATTATTATTTAAAAAACACATATTTTCTATACTAGAATTCATGAATCCTATTATTAAATCACAAAAACGCAATTTCCCTATTTTTACTAAAGAATATTGATATAAAAAATAATCTATTACTTTTAAAAAATTAGCTAAATAAAATTGCATTTTATTTATACCATTTTCAATTCTTTTAGCTATATTAATTTCATCTTCTCTAGTTAATAATTCAACATTACCCATTTCTTTCATATACATTCTAACGGGATCATTATTTTTATTAATATCAATATTTATTTTCATATAAATTATAATAATTAAATAATTAAAATATTATTTTAAAAAATATAAATTAATAATATATAAATTATCATATTATGCTATTAATTAATTAAATATATTATTTATTTCTAAAATATATAAATATTAAATAATTTAATATATATATATATATATATATATAATAAACTATATATAATAATTACTTTTTAATAAAATTTTTTAATTTTATTAAAAATCATATTTTTTTTTTATTTTTTTCATTTCACCCATAATTTTTACTATATAAAAATATTTTTTTTATTTCTTTATCAATAAAAATAATTTTTAATTTATTCAATAAAAAATAAAAAAAAAATTTAATATTTATCTTATCTGAAATAATTATACTTAAACATAAATATCTTATATACATTCTATATCTATCATATTCTAAAAATTTTATAATCTTTAAATAATCAATATTCACATTATAAATACAAATTTTAACTATTTTAAAAAAAAAAAATAAAATTAAATAATTAATATTAAAAAAATAATCACTTAAATTAACTAATTTAGATAAACCAGGATTTCTAACTAATAAAACAATTAAATATCTTATTATTGATTTTATATTTAAAAAAAATTTTTTTTTATTAAAATTATTTAATTTAAAATTTATTGATTTAATAAAATTTAAACCAACTCTATCTAATAATTTTTGATACAAAAAAATTCTTATTATATTTGATTTAATTTTATTAACTAATAAAACAAATTTTTTAACAAAATATATTTTTTCATCAATATTTAATAATACATTTTTATTTATAAAAAAAAAAAATAAAACATAAAAAAAAGATTTAGCATTTTTAATTTTATCTTTAAATTTATATTTACCTTCTTTGTTTATAAAAGAATCAGGATCTTCTCCTTTAGGGAGAAAGATAAAATAAGATTTTCTATTTTCAGTTATATAATTAGAAATTAATTTAATAGTTTTTTTAATAGAATTTAAACCAGAATTATCTCCATCATAACAAAAAACAATATTTTCTGTATAAAGATATAAAATTCTTATTTGATTTTCAGATATATTAGATCCTAATAAACCAACTACATAAAAAAAACCACTTTTAAATAAAGAAACAACATCTAAATAACCTTCAACCACAATTATTCTTTTTAATTTACAATTAAAATTTTTTATATTATTTAATCCATACAAACAATTTTTTTTTTTAAAAAAAAGATTAGAACAAGAATTAATATATTTATTTTTATATTTTAAAAATATAGATCTACCTCCAAAAGCTACTATCTTATTATATATATTATATATAGGAAAAATAACACGATTTTGCAACTTATCATATATATTTCCATTAAAATCTTTTTTAAAAACTCCTATTTTTAATAAAAAATTAATTTTTTTTTTATCACAATTTAATAAAAATTTTTTAAAATCATTATATGAAAAATAACCAATAAAAAATTTTTTAATAATATTATTATCTAATTTTCTATCTATTAAAAACTTCTTTAAAAAAATATTTTCTTTATTTAAAAATAAAGAATTATGATAAAAAATACTTATATCTAAAATTAATTTATCAAATAATTTTTTATAATTATAAAAAAAATTACTTCTTATATTTTTCTTATTTAAAAAAACTAATTTAATCCCAAAAAAATCTGATAATTCTTTAACACTTTCTATAAAATTTAAATTACTAAAACGCATTAAAAAATCTATTACATTACCATAACATTTACAACCAAAACAATAAAAAAATTTATTATTTTCATCAACTACAAAAGAAGGATTTTTTTCTAAATGAAAAGGACAAAAAGATCTATATTTATTTCCAACTTTTTCAAGATTAATTTTAGAAGAAATAAATTCAACAATACTACTATTATATAGTAAATTTTTAATAAAAATATTAGAAATATATTTCATAATAGTTTTATTTAAAAATATAATTATTTAAAAACATATTTTTTATAATTATTTTTAAATTTTTTTTTAATTTGTCTCTTAATAGCAGAAGCTTTAGCTTTTTTTCTTTTTATTGTAGGTTTTTCATAAAATTCCCTTTTTCTTACTTCTGTTAAAATACCAGATTTTTCACATGATCTTTTAAATCTACGCAAAGCTATATCAAATGGTTCATTTTCTTTTATTTTTATAATAGGCATAACTTAATCCATTTATATAATTAATTTTTTAATTTATAATAAATACATATATAATATTTTAATATTAACATATTTAATTTATAAAAAAAATAAATGATTATTTTAGGAATAGAAACATCATGTGATGAAACAGGATTATGCATATATGATAGTAAAAAAGGAATAATTATAAACGAAATATACAGTCAAGCTAAAATACATTCAATTTACGGAGGAGTTGTACCAAATATAGCTTCAAAAAATCATACAAAAAAAATAATACCATTAATAAAAAAAATAATAAAAAAAAGTTTAATAAAAATTAATAATATACAATTAATAGCATATACATATGGACCAGGATTATCTAGCTCTTTAATTATAGGAACATCATTTGCTTTAACATTATCATATTTATATAAAAAACCATGTATTCCAATAAATCATTTAGAAGCTCATATTTTATCAATAATGTTATCAAAAAAAAAACCAAATTTTCCATTTATTTCATTAATAGTATCAGGAGCACACACAAATTTAGTAATAACAAAAAATTTTAATAAATATAAAACAATAGGACAAACTTTAGATGATTCAGCAGGAGAAACATTAGATAAAATAGCAAATTTAATAGAATTAAAATATCCTGGAGGAGAAAAAATATATAAATTATCTAAAAAAGGAAAATATAAATTTAATTTTCCAAAACCAATATTAAAAAATAATTTTAATTTTAGTTTTTCTGGATTAAAAACACATATATATAATTTTATAAAAAAAAAAAAAATTACTAAACAATTTAAATGTGATATAGCATATTCATTACAAGAAACTATAATAGATATTTTAATATATAAATCATTTAAAGCATCTAAAAAATATAAAATAAAAAATATATGTATAGTAGGAGGTGTAAGTTCTAATATAAGATTAAGAAAAAAAATTAAAAAAATGGCAAAAAAAAAAAAAATAAATATATTTTTTCCACCTAAAAAATTATGTACAGATAACGCAGCAATGATAGCATATACAGGATATATAAAATATATTACAAAAAAAAAAATAAAAAAAAATTTAAAAATAAAAATAAATCCAAATTTAACTATATAATATAAATTAAGATATTTTTTTTAAAAAATTATATATTTTTTTATATCTAATATTATATATTTCATTTTTTATATTTATTTTATTAATATTTGAATTTAATATTTTTTTATATTTAATATTTTTTATAATACATAAAATATTTATTAAATATTTATTTAAAAATAAAAATACTTTTTTATTTTTAAAAAAGTATAAAAAAAAAAATTTTTTAATTAAAGATAAAAAATAATTTACAAAAAAATAATTTCTATTAAAATCATATATCATATATATATCTAAAAATAATTTAGAATAATTACATTTATCAAAAAAATAAATCTTACGTAAAACTTTGTAAGTTTTCTTAAAAAAAAAAAAAAATTTTTTAGGAACACATAATCTTTTACAAAAATTAAATACATGATTAATTAAAATATTTTTATCATATAAATATTTATTAGAAAAAAATGTATCATAAAAAAATAAACATAAAAAAACAAAATTAACCTTAACATTATTTTTCCAAGTAAAATTATTATTAAATATAATATTAAAATAAAATAAAAATTTTTTTTTAATAAATAAATTATTCAATTCAGGATATATAATATTTAAAGCATTACATTTATATAATACATAAAAATATAAATATATATTATTATTTTTTATAACTTTTTCTGTTTCTAATCAAATTCTTTCTGGAGTTAAATATAATAATTCATTGGAATTAGAAATATAAAAAATTAATTTTAATGTACTTTTATGAATAAAAAAATTAAATTTATTTAATTCAGAAAAAAATCTTGCAACTCGTAATACCCTAAGAGGATCTTCAATAAAATGAATAGATACATGTCTAATAATTTTATTATTTATATCTGAAATACCATTAAATGGATCAAAATATTTTCCTTTTTTATCCATAGAAATAGCATTTATTGTTAAATCTCTACGATATAAATCTTCTTTTAAAGTTATTAACTTAGAAAAATTACATAAAAAACCATTATAACCTTTACCATTTTTTTTTTCTGTACGAGCTAAAGCATATTCTTCTTTAGTAATTGGATGTAAAAAAACAGGAAAATATTTACCTATAGGTTTATAACCTAAATTTATCATTTCTTTATATGTTGAACCAACAACAACTCAATCTCTATCCTTTTCTTTTAAACCTAATAAATTATCACGTACAGCTCCACCAACAAGATAAAATTTCATTTAAATAAATAAAATTAAAATTATTAACGTTTATCAAAAAAAATATCTAAAATATTTTTATCTAATAATCCATTTTCAATTTCTTTTAAAGCAA
The DNA here is from genome assembly GCA_015134075.1 of Candidatus Stammera capleta. Classification (GTDB taxonomy): domain Bacteria; phylum Pseudomonadota; class Gammaproteobacteria; order Enterobacterales; family Enterobacteriaceae; genus Stammera; species Stammera capleta_B. The sequence goes on along the minus strand of CP062308.1, from coordinate 111,893 downwards.
TAATAGATGGTTTATTTTCTTTAAAATTAAAATTACTAATATTATTTTTAGTAAAAAATTGTATTTGTCTAGCTCTTAAAGAAGCTATTAAAACCAAATCAAACCTATTTCCTATTATATTAATAGATTTATTTATTAAAATATATGACATAAAATTATACTAAATAATTTAAATTTATATAAATTAAAAATTATATATAAAAGATTTATCTAATTTTTTATATAAAATACTATAATTTAATATACGATGATTTAATATAGGTATATTTAAATTCTTTCAAATTAATTTACAATTTAAAAATTTTTCTATTTTATTACAAATATTTGGAACTATAGGTAATAAATATATAGATATTACACGAAAAATATTTAATATTGTTGTACAAAAACAATGTAATTTATTTCTTTCAAAATTCAAATTCATATTTCAAGGTTTTTCTTCATTTATACATTTATTTAAAATATCAAAAAAAATATTAATTTCAAAAATAACTTTATAATAATCAAAATTTAAAAAATAATTACTAATTAAATCAGATTTACTAATAAAAAAATTATAAAAATTTATATTTCACATCTTTTTAGATAAAAAATTATTAAAATATTTATTTATAAAAAAATATATTCTAGAAGCTATATTAATAAATTTATTAATAAAATCAGAATTAATAGTTTTTATAAAATCATTTAAACATAAATTTATATCATTTATTTTATAAGATAACTTAGTAGAAAAATAATACCTTAAAGAATCTGAATCAAAATATTTTAACCACTTATCTACAGAAACAAAATTACCTAATGATTTAGACATCTTCATTTTATTTAATAAAACATGTCCATGAACTATTAAACCACTAGGTTTCCTAAATTTTAATATATCTAACATTATAGGTCATAAAATACCATGAAAATATAAAATATCTTTTCCTATAAAATGATAAATTTCAAAATTACTATTCTCTTTTCAAAAATCATTAAAAAAAATAAAACCATTTTTATTACAAAAATATTTAAATGTACTTATATATCCTAATAAAGCATCTCATCAAACATAAAAATATTTATTTTCTATATATTTATTAGAAATTTTAAAACCAAAATATGGATAATCTCTAGAAATATTTCAAAAATCAAATTTATAATCTAAAAATTTAATTAACTGATTTCTAACTTCATCTTGTAAAAAAGAAACACATATTCATTTATATATTTTTTTTTTAAATATATTAATATTTACAAATAAATGTTCAGATTTACGCAAAACAGGAACAGTATTAGATAAATACGAAATAGGATTAATTAATTCATAAGAATTATATATACTATTACAATTCTCACAAAAATCACCATATTGGTCTTTTTTATAACACCTAGGACATATTCCTCTTAATAATCTATCAGGTAAAAAAATATTTTTTTTCTTATCAAAAAATTGATTAATAACTTTTTTATTTAATAACTTTTTGAAATTAAAATTATTTAATAATAACAAAGAATAAAAATAATTTATTCTATTATTAGTATTAAAATAAAAATCATGAAATATATTAAATTTTTCAAATTGATTTTTATGTTTTAAATACATATTTGAAATTATATCTTCTGGTGAAATACCTAATTTTTTAGATTCCAATATAATAGCAGTTCCATGAGAATCATCAGAACATAAAAAATAAACTTTATTACCAATCATTCTATTAAACCTAACTCATATATCAGCTTGTATATGTTCTAATAAATGACCTAAATGAAGTAAACCATTAGAATAAGGAAAAGCACATGTAACTAAAATATTTTTCATATATATAAAATAAATAATAAATAAATCGGCGAGAGAGGATTTGAACCTCCGACCCACTAGTCCCAAACCAGTTGCGCTACCAAGCTGCGCTACTCACCGAAAGGTGGTTAATGGGAATCGAACCCATGACTTCTGAAACCACAATCCAGAGCTCTACCTACTGAGCTATAACCACCAAATATATAAATAAATAAATAATTATTTTTTCATCATTTCAAAAAATTCAATATTAGTTTTAGTCATAGAAAGCTTTTTAATTAAAAATTCCATAGCATCTATTTCACTCATAGGTTGAATAATTCTTCTTAAAATTCATATTTTTTGCAATTCAGATAATGAAGTTAATAATTCTTCTTTACGAGTTCCAGATCTATTATAATCTATAGCTGGAAAAACTCTTTTTTCTGCTATTTTTCTAGATAAATGTAATTCCATATTACCAGTTCCTTTAAATTCTTCATATATAACTTCATCCATTTTAGAACCAGTATCAATTAAAGCTGTAGCTATAATAGTTAAACTTCCTCCTTCTTCTACATTTCTAGCAGCTCCAAAAAATCTTTTTGGACGATGTAAAGCATTAGAATCTATTCCTCCAGTTAAAACTTTTCCAGAAGATGGTATAATAGTATTATAAGCTCTAGCTAATCTAGTTATTGAATCTAATAAAATTATAACATCTTTTTTATGTTCAACTAATCTTTTAGCTTTTTCAATAACCATTTCAGCAACTTGTATATGTCTTAAAGCAGGTTCATCAAAAGTAGAAGCTATAACTTCACCTTTAACTAAACGATACATTTCAGTAACTTCTTCCGGTCTCTCATCAATTAATAAAACTATTAATATACAATCTGGATAATTATAACTTATACTTTTAGCTATATTTTGTAATAAAATTGTTTTACCAGCTTTTGGAGGAGCAACTATTAAACCTCTTTGTCCTCTTCCTATTGGTGAAGATAAATCTAATACACGAGAAGTAATATCATCTCTAGTACCATTACCTATTTCCATATATAAACGACAATTAGTATGTAATGGTGTTAAATTTTCAAATAAAATTTTATTTTTTATATTATTTGGATTATCAAAATTAATTTTTTTAATTTTTAAAAGAGCAAAATATCTTTCTGTTTCTTTAGGAGGTCTTATTTTACCAGATATAGTATCACCAGTTCTTAAATTAAATCTTCTAATTTGACTTGGAGATACATATATATCATCAGGACCAGCTAAATAAGAACTATCAGATGATCTTAAAAAACCAAATCCATCTTGTAAAATTTCTAATACACCATCACCAAAAATATCTTCACCAATTCTAGATTGTTTTTTTAAAATAGAGAAAATTATATCTTGTCTTCTCATTCTAGATAAATTCTCTAATCCTATTTTTTCACCAAGATTGATTAACTTAGAAATCGATATATTTTTTAAATATGTAAAATTCATAATAATTATTAATTATAAACATAAAGAAGAATATAAAAAAACATTAATATTAAATTAATTAATATTATTTAATTTTAAAAAATTAACTAATTTTTTTTTATCTAAATTACCTGATTTGCTAGATATTAAAATACCTTTATTAAATAATAAAATTGTAGGAACACTATATATATTATAATTTTCAATAATATTTGAAAAACCAATATTTATTTTTAAAAATTTTACTTTATTAGAAAAATCATCAAAAATTTCATTTAAAGTAGAAATAAATATTTTACAAGGACCACATCATTCTGCTCAACAAGTTAATAAAACATAACCATGATAATTTAATACTTCATCTTTAAAATTATCATCATTTATATCTATAATTCTATTACTCATATAAATCCTATAATCAATTCTATAATAATAAATATATAATACTATACTTTAATTGAAATATAAATAAATAAAAAAAAATATAATAATAATTAAATAAAATTAATTTATATAAATTATATGATAAATATATTTAAAATAAAAAAAAAAAACTTAATAAAAATTAAAATAAATAAAAAAAAAAAAATAAAAAAATATATATGAGTAGATTTAATAAATCCTACAGAGAAAGAAAGACAATATGTAAATAATAAATTAAAACAAAAAATAATTAAAAAACCAAAATTATTTAATTTAGAAGCTTCATCTAGATTTTTTAAAGATAAAGATGGAATACATGTACATTCATTTTTTTTTTACAAAGATACAAAAGATTATATAAATAATTCAACTGTAGCATTTACAATTAAAAATAATAAAATATATTCATTAAGAGATATAGAATTACCTGCATTTAGATTATATAGAATAAAAAATAAAAATAAAATATTAATAGATTATAATCCATGTGAATTATTATTAAATTTATTTGAAATTAAAATAGATCAATTAGCAAATGAAATAGAAAATGTATATAAAGATCTAGAATATTTAACATATATAATTTTAAGAGATCAAAATAATCAAAAATTTAATAAATCAATATCTATACTTTCTAAAAAAGAAGATATAACATCTAAAATTAGAATATGTTTAATAGATACACAAAGAGCACTAAATTTTTTAATAAAAGAAAATATATTAAAATATAGCCAAAGAGAATTAGCAAGAGAAATTATAAGAGATACTGAATCTCTTATACCTCATAATGAATCAATATTTCAAAAAATAAATTTTTTAATGCAAGCAGCAATGGGATTCTTAAATATAGAACAAAATAAAATAATAAAAATATTTTCAGTAATATCAATTATATTTTTACCACCTAGTTTATTAACATCAACATATGGAATGAATTTTAAAAATATACCAGAATTAAATTGAAAATATGGATATCCAATAACATTAACTGCAATGTTAGTATTAAGTTTAATATCATATATATATTTTAAATTTAAAAAATGATTATAATTATATTTATAATATAAATATAATAAATTTTTTTAAAGAGGATTTATGATACTTTCATGTAAATTTAATATTGGACAACAAGTTAGACATAAATTATTAGGATTTTTAGGAGTTATAATTGATATAGATCCAGAATATTCTTTATCAGAAATAAATATCAATGAATTAAATATACATAATTCATTTAAAAAATATCCATGATACCATGTAATAATGGAAGATGATAATGGATATCCTATACATACATACTTATCTGAAATACAATTATCTTGAGAAATACAAAAAAAACAACCAAATAAATCATCATTATATAAATTATCAAAAAAAATAAAAAAACAATTCAAAATTCAAAAATCAAAAAACTAAATAAAATGAATATAATAGGAATTGGAATAGATATTTTAAATATTAAAAGAATAAATAACATGAATAATAAAAAAATTAATAAATTCGCAAAAAAAATATTAACCAAAAATGAATATAAAAAATATAAAAATTTAAAAAATAAAAAAGAATATTTCTTAGCAAAAAAATTTACAGCTAAAGAAGCAATATCTAAAGCATTAGGAATTGGAATAAAAAATGGAACACTACTAAAAAATTTTGAAATATATAATAATAAAAAAGGAAAACCAAAAATAAAAATTTTAAATAAAATATTTAAAATATTTAAAATAAAAAAAAATAATAAAATACATATATCAATAACAGATGAAAAAAAATATGCACAAAGTATAGTTATAATAGAAAATTAATTTATTTAAAAATAAATAATTAATTTTAAAATTAAACTTAAAATCAACTTTTATAAAATATTTTATTTAAATAAATAAAATAAATAATTAAAATTATTTAAAATAAAAAATTTTTTAAATTTTTATATAAATATTATTTATTAAATATATTATTTATTAATATTTATTAACATAAAATATTTTTATTAATCTAAATTATTTATAAACTTAATATTTATAATAAATTTATAAACAATTACTAATGTATAATATACTAATAATAATAATATTAAATAATAAATATGAAAAAAATAAAACTATTAGCTAAAATAAGAAAAAAAACTGGATCAAAATATTGTAAAAAAATAAGAAATAAAAATGAATTACCAGCTATATTATATGGATATAAAAAAAAAAATATTTTAATTAAAATAGATCATAATGATATATATACAAAAATTATAAAAAATCAAGAAAATAAAAATATAAATTTTGAAATTATTTTAAATAAAAAAATATTTATATCTAAAATAAAAGAAATACAAAAACACCCATATAAAAATAAAATATTACATATAGATTTTATATATTAATAATGGGTTGTACAGGACTCGAACCTGTGACCAATTGATTAAAAGTCAACTGCTCTACCACTGAGCTAACAACCCTATATATAAAATATTATACTAATATAATTTTAAAAATAAAACAACAAAAATTTTTAAAAATATTTTAAATTAAACAAATTATTTATTATAAATTAAATATTAAATAATTAATATTAAATTATGATTAAAATTGAAAAAAAAATAGATAAACTAACAAACAAATATAAAAATTTTTTATTAGGATTTAGTGGAGGAATAGATTCATCTGTTTTATTATACTTACTAAATAAATTTAAAAATAAAAAAAAAATAAAAATAAGAGCTATACATATAAATCATAATATAAATAAATCATCAAAAAAATGAGAAAATCATTGTATAAAAATATGTAAAAAAAACAATATAAAAATAATTAAAAAAAATATAAAAAAAAAAGAAAAAAAAAATATAGAATCCAAATATAGAGAAAAAAGACTTAAAATATTTTTTAAAGAATTAAAAAAAAAAGAAATATTATTAACAGCGCATCATAAAAATGATCAATGTGAAACAATATTATTAGCTTTAAAAAGAGGTAGTGGAATAACAGGATTAATAGGTATAAAAAAAAAATACTGTATTAATAAGAAAATAATAATAAGACCACTTATAAATATAGAAAAAAAAGAAATAATAAAATATGCTTATATTAAAAAAATAAAATGAATATATGATACAAGTAATAATAATATAAATTTTGATAGAAATTTCTTAAGAATAAATATAATACCTTTAATATTAAAAAGATGACCATCATTTATATCTTGTATTTATAGAACTTCTAAAATATGTTTTCAACAAGAAAAACTTTTAAATAAATTAATAAAAAAAAAATACAAAAAAATAAATTTTAAAAAAAATTTTATAAATATAAATTTATTAAATAATTTAGAAAAAGAAGAATTTTATTTTTTAATAAGAAAATGATTAAAAAAAAACAAAAAAAAAATGATATCTTATAAAATAATAAAACTTTTAAGAAAAAATTTAATTAAAAATAAAAAAAAAATATATTATCAATTATTTTTTAAAGAATTTATCTTAAATAAATATAAAAATAATATATATATAACAAAAAAAAATATTAATAATATAAATATATTAAAATGAAATATAAAAAAAAAAAGTATATCATTGCCCAATAAATTAGGTAAATTATATATAAATAAAAAAAAAAATAAAAAATTTTTAATAAGAAAACCAAAAATAAATGAAAAAATATATATAAAATTTAATATAAAAGGATATATTATATTAAATAAAAAAAAAAAAAAAAATAAAAAATATATGACAAGAACTAAAAATATTTCCATGAGAAAGAAAAAATATTCCAATAATATTTTATAATAATATTCCTATAACAGCACCAGGATTATTTATAACAAAAAATGGAAATCCTGAAAAATTACCATCATGGTATATAACATGAGAAAAAAATTAAATAAAATTTTTATATATTGATAATAAAAAATCTAATATTTTATTTTTATTTAAAAATTTAGAAATATTATTTACTCTATCTACAAATTCAACTAAATTATAAAAAATATTTTTTTTACTAACAATTAATATATTAGGAATACCCATAACTTCAAAATCAGTAAACATTTCTCCAAAATATAACTTTCTATCATCTAATAAAACATTAATATTATTATTTAATAATTCATAATAAATTTTAAAAGAAAAATCTTTTACTAAATTACATTTATACATATTAATTGGTAAAATACCTAATTTAAAATGAGATATACTTAAAGGTAATATAATTTTTTTATTATTACTATAATAATCTATAATACTAAAAAATAATCTAGTAATACCTATTCCATAACATCCCATATATATACTTTTTTTATATAAAAAATTTTTATTTAAAAAAAAATTATAATAATAATTAGATAATTGAAAAATATGAGCTACTTCAATAGATTTATATTTAATACTTTTATTATTAATATTATTATTTATATTATTATTATTATTATTGATATTTTTTAAAAAATAACTAAAATTATTACATATATCATAAAAACCACTAATACTTATATTTATAAATCAATTTACATTAAAATAAAAACTATTATTTTTATTAGATCCAATTATAAAATTTTTAAAATTAAATAAAGAATAATCAGCTATAATTTGATAATTAAAACCAAATGGACCAAAAAAAATATTATTAAAATTTATATTAATATTATTTTTATTAACTAAGATAATTTTTTTAACAAAAGGAAAAATTTTATATAATTTTAATAAATTTATTTTTTTTTTATAAGGTATCATAACTAATATTCATGATATTTTATTTATATAAAAAAACTTTAATAAAAATGTTCTTACAAATTTTAAAATATTAATAAATTTATTTAATTTTTTTTTATTACAAAAATTAATATTTTTAATTAATTTAATTCTTTTATATTTATTTATATTATTATTCTTTTTTAAAAAAATATTTTCATTATTAAATAAATATAAAATATTTTCACCATATTTAGATAAAATATGAAATTCATGTGATAAATATCCACCTATAATTCCACAATCTGCTTTTTTATAAAAAACATCTAAACCTAAATATTCAAAAATATCTTTATAAATATTTAATATTTTATAATAATTACTATCTAAACATTTAATAGAATCATGAAATGAATAAGCATCTTTCATTATAAATTCTTTAGATCTTAAAAAATTATATTTAGGTCTAATTTCATCACGAAATTTAGTATTAATTTGATAAAATATTTTAGGAAAAAAATATTTATTTATATTTTCTTCACATATTAGTTTAGTTATACATTCTTCATTGGTAGGAGATAAAATAAACTTTTTTTTATTTCTACTATTTAATAAAAATAATTCTTTACCATACTTAATATATCTATTAGATTTTTTTCATATATCTAGTGGTTGAATAATAGGCATAAACATTTCTATAGCGCCAATTTTATTCATATAAAATCTTATTATTCTTATTAAATTATTTATAACTTTAAAACCATTAGGCAATAATATATAAACTCCAGATGATAATTTACGAATAAAACCACCTTTAATCATATTATTATAAATATAATCATCATTTTTTATATAATTATTTTTAGAAGTAAATAAAAAATATTCAGTTGTTTTCATATTTTAAAAATTAAAATTCTATAAATTAATCATTTTACCTAAAAAACAACCACCTAAAATATGTAAATGCAAATAATCTATTTCTTGACCAGAATGTTTATTGCAATTAATAACTAATCTATATCCAGATTTATAAATATTTTTTATATATACTATTTTAGAAGAAGCTAATAACATTTTTCCTAACAATATAACATGATTATTATTAATATAATTAAGATTTTTTATATATATATTTGGAATAACCAAAATATGAACAGGAGTTACTGGATTTATATCATTAAAAGCTGTAACATATTTATCTTTATAAACTATATCTGCTTTAGATTTTCCAGATAATATATCAATAAAAATATTTTTTTTCATATAATTTATATACTATTTAAATAAAAATAAAATACAAATAAAAAGTTATCAATAAATATATTGATATATAATAAATAATATCTTATATTTATAATTATTATTGTATATAATAATTATAGTAAAGACTAGATACTTTAAATTTAAATTTTTAAATTAATTTAAATTTATAAAAGGTCTATAGCTCAGAGGTTAGAGCACACCCCTGATAAGGGTGAGGTCAGTGGTTCAAATCCACTTAGACCTAATAAATATAGGGGTATAGTTTAATCAGGTAGAATAATGGTCTCCAAAATCATAGGTTAAGGTTCAAATCCTTCTACCCCTGTTAAATAAAATAATTTATTCATAAATAAATTCATATATATGAACAAAAAAAAATTATATTTAAAAGAAATAAAAGATTTTATAAATAAAAGTATAAATCCATTATTATATAATCATGGAGGATATATAAAATTATTAGATATAGATAAAAAAAATAATTTATTTATAAAAATATATGGAAAATGCCAATCCTGTTCATTAAATGAATATACATTTGAAAATTTAATAAAAAAAAAAATATTAAAATTTTTCCCTTATATAAAAAATATAATCAAAATATAAATAATCATAAATTATAATTAATATTATATAAATAAAAATAAAATTACTTATAAATAGTTTATACTTATAAATGAATAAAATAATTAAATAAAATTTTTATAAATATTAATATAATTAAAATAATAAAATAATTTTAAAAATTTATTTATTTTATAAAAATATAAAGGTTAAAAAATGAAATATAATATAGAAAATAATATAAATAATTTTTATAAAAATTATAATTGTATAATAATAGAATTTTATACAGATAATAATTCATCTCAAGAAGAATTTTTAAAAAAAAATAATTTTGTAGAAATAAAAAAAAAATATAAATTTAAAGGAAAAATAAACACACATTTAATAATAAACAATTACAAATCAAACTATATAAATGATATATTAATTATAGGATGTGGAAAAAAAAAAAAAATTAATACAGAAAAATTTAATAAAATATTAAAATATACTATAAAATTAATAAAAAATAATAAATACAAAAAAATATTATTTTCATTAAATAATATATATATAAAAAATCTAAAATGAAGAATATCAAAAACAATTAATTATTTTGAAGAAAAAAATTATTTTTTTGATAAATTTAAAAAAGAAAAAAACAAAAAAAAAAATATATATATAAATTTTTTAATAAAAGAAAAATATAATAATATTAAAAATATAATTAAAGAACAAATAATTATTTGTAACGGAATAAAAAAATCAAAAAATTTATGTAATACACCATCAAATATATGTAATTCTGAATATATATATAATAAAACAAAAAAAAATATAAACAATAAAAATATATATATATCTTGTTTAAAAGAAAAAGATATAAAAAAATTAAAAATGAATTCATATTTATCTGTTGGAAAAGGTTCAAAAAATCCTCCATTAATAACAATAATAAAATATAAAGGAAGTAAAAATAATAATGATAAACCAATAGTATTAGTAGGAAAAGGAGTAACTTTTGATTCAGGTGGATTATCTATAAAAACATGTAATAATATGTGAGAAATGAAATATGATATGTCAGGAGCTTCAGTTATATATGGATTAATGTATATAATTTCAAAATTAAATATAAAACTAAATATAATTGGAATATTAGCATGTTCTGAAAATATGATAGATAAAAATTCAACAAGACCAGGAGATATAGTAAAAACATTATCTAAAAAAACAGTAGAAATTATAAATACTGATGCTGAAGGAAGATTATTATTATGTGATGTATTAACATACGTAGAAAAATTTAATCCAATGTATGTTATAGATATAGCAACATTAACTGGAGCATGTGTTGTAGCTTTAGGAGAAAAAATAAGTGGTTTATTATCTAATAATAAAGAATTATCAAAAATGATAATAAAATCTGGACAAAAAACAAAAGATTATATATGAGAATTACCTTTATTCAAAAAATATAATAAACTTATACATTCTAAAATAGCAGATATTAAAAATTGTACAGATAACAGTTATGCTGGAGCAATAACAGCTGCATGCTTTTTATCTAATTTTACTAAAAATTATAAATGAGCACATATTGATATTGCAGGAACTGCATATAATGAAAAAGGATCTACAGGCAGACCTATAAATTTATTATTTGAATTTATAAAAAAAATAGAAAAAATAAATAATTTAAACAAAATACACAAATAAATGAAAAAAAAATATAATATTAAAAATCAAGAAAAAAAAATATATAATTTTTGAACAAAAAATAATATTTTTAATCCAGAAAAAAAAAATAAAAAAAAAATATTTTCTATAATAATGCCTCCTCCAAATATAACTGGAAATTTACATATAGGACATGCATTTCAACAAACTATTATGGATATAATCATAAGATATAATAAAATGATAGGAAAAAATACATTATGATTAATGGGAACAGATCATGCTGGTATAGCAACTCAAATTATTGTAGAAAATAACTTAAAAAAAAAAAAAATAAAATATAATAAAAAAAAATTAATAAAAGAATTATGAAAATGAAAAAAAAAACAAGAAAAAAAAATATATAAACAAACTAAATTAATAGGAAGTTCTATCTATTGAAAAAAAACATGTTTTTCATTAAACAAAAATTTTTCTTATGCTGTAAATAAAGTTTTTATAAAATTATTTAATGACAAACTTATATATAAATCTAAAAAAATTGTTTTTTGAGACACAAAAATAAAAACAGTAATATCTGATTTAGAAATAATAAAAAAAAAAAAAATAGTTAAAAAATATTATATAAAATTTAAAATATTTAAAAGTAAAAAAAATATAATTATATCTACTACTAAACCTGAAATGTTATTAGGTATAACATCTATAATAATAAATATACATAAATTTAAAAAATATAAAAAAAAATATAAATATTTAATCAATCCAATAAATAATAATTTAATAAAAATTAAAATTATAAATAATAATAAAGAAAAATTTAAATATATTAAAATTATACCAGGACATAATTTCAAAGATTTTAAAATAGCTAAAAAATATAATATATTTATATTAAATATATTTAATAAAAATGGAACATTAAAAAAAAAATCAGAAATAATAAATTATAATAAAAAAAATAATAAATATTTAAATTTAAATAATCCAAAATGAATAATTAATCTTAATATAAAAAAAATAAAAAAAAAAATAATTAATTTTTTATATAAAAAAAAAATAATAGAAAAAATAAAATATAAAAAAAAAAATATAAAATATAGTAATAAATCAAATTCAATTATATTACCTTTAATAACAAATCAATGATATATAAAAATAAAACATTTATCTAAAAAAGCTATAGAAACAATAAAAAAAAAAAAAATAATTTTTTATCCTTCAAAATATAAAAAATTGTTTTTTTCTTGAATAAAAAATATAAAAGATTGATGTATATCAAGACAAATATATTGAGGACATAAAATACCAATATATTATGATGATAAAAAAAATATATATACAGGATATAATAAAAAACAAATATCAAAAAAAAATAAAATACCTATAAAAAAAATAAAACAAGAAAAAGGTGTTTTAGATACATGATTTTCATCATCATTATGATCATTTGCATGTCTAGGATGACCAAAAAAAACAATAAATTTTAAATTATTTCATCCATTAAATTTAGTAGTAAGTGGTTTTGATATAATTTTTTTTTGAATTACTAGAATGATAATAATGACTTTGTATACAATAAAAATAAAAAAAATAAATCAAATTCCATTTAAAAAAGTTTTTATAACTGGATTAATAAAAGATGAAAATGGAAAAAAAATGTCTAAATCATTAGGAAATGTTATTGATTTAGAAGATATATTAAATGGAATTTCATTAAAAAAACTAATAAAAAAAAGAACCTCAAATTTAATAAATGAAAAAAATAAAAAAAAAATTAAAATAAATACAATAAATAAGTTTCCTAATGGAATAAAATCAAATCAAATAGATGTATTAAGATTTGCATTAGCATATAATTCAACTTCTAATTTAAATATTAATTTTAATTTAAATCAATTAAAAAATGCATATAATTATTGTAATAAATTATGAAATATTTTTATTTATATAAAAAAAATATATAAAAAAAAAATAATTTTAAAAAAAAAAAAAATAAAAAAATTATCTTTAATAGAACATTGAATTTTATATAAATTTATAAAATTAACAAAAAAATATAAAAAATTAATTAAAATTTTTTATTTTAATAATATATGCAAAATACTTTTTAATTTTTTAAAAAAAGATTTTTCAGATTGATATTTAGAATCATTAAAACATATAAATAAAAAAAATATATACAAAAAAAAAATATTTTTATTTTTTATAATAGAGAAAATATTAAATATATCACATCCAATAACACCATTTATAACAGAATATATATGACAAAAAATAAGTGGAAATAATTTTAAAAATAAAAAATCAATTTTATTTAATAAAATTATTAATTATAATTATTTTAGAAAAGAAAAAAAATTAATAAATATTTTTAATATTATACAAAAAATTATTAAATATATAAGAAAATATAAAAAAAAAAATAAAAAAAAAATCAGTAAAATAATTTTAATAGGATTAAATTTAATAGAAAAAAAAATATTTATTAAAAATAAATATATATTCAAAATAATTAATATAAAAAAAATATTTTTTATAAATAAAAATATTTTTAAAAAATATATAAATATAAATAAAAAAAATAATTTTTTAAAAATCAAAAAAAATATAAATTTACATAAATATAAATTATATATATATTAATTTAATATTTTTAATATTTTAATATTTAATATTATATATTTTATATTTTATATTTTATATTTTATATTTTATATTTTATATTTTATATTTTATATTTTTTAATATTTTTAATATTTTTAATATTTAATATACTTAAGCGAGTAACGGGACTCGAACCCGTATCTTTAGCTTGGAAGGCTAAAATAATACCATTATAAAATACTCGCTTATAAAATGGTGGGAGAAGGATTCGAACCTTCGAAGTCTAAGACAACAAATTTACAGTCTGTCCCTTTTAACCACTCAGGAATCCCACCTATGCCGGTTACCGGAATCGAACTGGTGACCTACTGATTACAAGTCAGTTGCTCTACCTGCTGAGCTAAACCGGCTATGGAGCTAAGCGGAATCGAACCGCTAACCTTCTGCGTGCAAAACAGATGCTCTACCAATTGAGCTATAACCCCATTATTAATATATAATTTATAAATAATTATACAAAATAATTATAAATAATTATTTTAAATAAATAAATATATTTATATACTTTTTTTAAAATATATTATTATCTATCTATTGATAAAATTCTTATATTATTATCAAAAAATTCAAAAAAACCTTTATTTACATAAATATGTTTTTTATTATTATTTTTATATAAATATAAATTACATTTTTTTATAAATAATAATATAGATATATGTTTATAATAAATTTCTATATTATTATATAAATCATTAATTTTTATATATTCAATAAAATCATCAAATAATATTTTATCTTTTGATACAATCAAAATTTTAATTAATTTACTTTTCATATATTATTTTTCTTTTATTTCATTGATTTTACCTATCATATAAAATTTTTTTTCAGATATATTATCATATTTACCTTCTATTATTTCTTTAAATCCTTTAATATTATCATTTATAGATACATATTTTCCAGGTATATTAGTAAATATTTCACTAACATAAAATGGTTGAGATAAAAATCTCTGTATTTTTCTTGCTCTAGAAACTATTATTCTATCTTTTTCAGATAATTCATCTATACCTAATATAGTAATTATATCTTTTAATTCTTTATACTTTTGTAATATACCTTTAACTTTAAACGCAACATCATAATGTTCATTTCCAACAATATCAGGAGTTAATTGATCACTACTAGATAAAAGAGGATCTACTGCTGGATAAATTCCAGATGCAGCTATTTGTCTATCTAATACTATTATAGAATCTAAATGCGCAAAAGTTGCTATAGCAGAAGGATCACTAAAATCGTCAGATGGAACATATACAGCTTGAATTGAAGTTATAGACGCTTTCTTTGTAGAACATATTCTCTCTTGTAATATACCCATTTCCTCATATAAAGTTGGTTGATACCCTACAGAAGAAGGTATACGACCTAATAATGCAGATATTTCAGTACCAGCTAAAATATATCTATATATATTATCTATAAAAAAAAGAACATTATGTCCATCATCTCTAAATTTTTCAGCTATTGTCAAACCAGTTAAAGCTACACGAAATCTATTTCCTGGAGGTTCATCCATTTGTCCGTATACTAATGAAACTTTATTTATAACTCCTGATTTACACATTTCATTATAAAAATCATAACCTTCCCTAATTCTTTCTCCTACACCAGTAAAAACAGAATATCCAGAATGTTTTACTGATATATTTCTTATTAATTCCATCATATTTACTGTCTTACCTACTCCTGCTCCTCCAAATAATCCTATTTTTCCTCCTTTTAAAAAAGGACAAATTAAATCAATTACTTTAATTCCTGTTTCTAATATTTCTTGTGAAGAAGATAAATTTATATATTCAGGAGGAGAACCATATATAGATCTATATTCTGTATTACTTATTTTTTTACCATTATCTAACGGATCTCCTAAAATATTTATAACTCTACCTAATAATTTCTTACCAACAGGAACAGAAATTTTTTTTAATGTATCTATTACAACCATTCCTCTAAATAATTTTAAAGTTGATCCCATAGCTATAGTTCTAACTATATTATCACTTAATTGATGATATACTTCTAAAATTAATTTCTTTTTATTTTTCTGAATTACATATAATGCATTGAATAATTTAGGTATATAATTTATATGAAATTTTACATCAACAATAGCACCAAAGATTCTAATTATATGTCCTTTATTTTTTTTCATAAAATTTTTATTTAAATATTTATTATGAATATATTTTATATATTAGATATTAATTCAATAATTTCTTTTGTTATACAAAATTGACGTAACTTATTATAAATTAAATTTAACTTATTAAATAAATTTTCTGAATTTATAGAAGCATTTTTTGTTATTTTTATTCTATTAAAATATTCTGAAACCATATTATTTAATATACAATTATTAATTTTAGAATTTATATGTTCATAAATTAATTCATTAATTAAAATTTCATTATTTGTTTCATATAAATAACTAAATTTATTATATTTATTTAAAGTATTTATTGGTAATAATTGATCAATATTTATTTTATTATTATTAGATAATAAAATATTATTAACTATAAAAACAATACTGTTATTAATTTTAAAAAAATTTATAATTTTATTAGTTATTTCTTTATTTATATCATTTAATATTTTATATAATTTTTTTTTATATAATACCTTAAATATAATATTATTTTTTTTTAATATATTTAAAAAAAAATTAGTTTTTTTTCCAATTAAAAAAAAATATATTTTTTTAAATATAAAATTATTTTTTTTTATATGATATATTATTTTTTTATATAAATTTAAATTTAAACTACCACATAAACCTTGATCACTAGATATAACTAAATATAAAATATTATTTATATTATTATTATTAAATTTATAAAAAAAAATATTATTTTGATTTAATAAATAAATATCAAATCTATTTAAAATTTGATTTAAAATATTATTATAAATAATATTATAATATAATTTTTTATATATTAATTTATATTTATATATAGAAATCATTTCCATAGATTTAGTTATTTTATAAACATTTTTAATACTATTCTTTCTAACTTTTAAATTATTTTTATTTATCAAAATTATTCCTTAATTATAATTTATATTAAATATATTTTTTTAAACTTTATTATAATTCTATTTAATTTATTTATTATATTATCATTAATTTTTCCATTTAAATTAATTTTTTTTTCAAACTTAGAATAAAATTTATTTATATAAATAAATAATTTTTTTTCAAATAAATATATATTTTTTATATCAACATCATCTAAATAACCATATTTTAAAGAAAATAACATTATAATTTGTTTAAATAGAGATAAAGGTTTATATTGTTTCTGTTTAAAAATTTCTACTATTCTTTTTCCATAATTTAATTGATAATTAGTTTCTTTATCAACTTCAGATGAAAATTGAGAAAATTTAGATAATTCATAATATTGAGATAATAAATTTCTTAAAGAACTAGAAAAACTTTTCATAATATCAGTTTGAGAAGTTGATCCAACTCTTGATACAGATATTCCAGGATTAATAGCTGGTCTAATACCAGAATTAAAAAGATTAGATTCTAAAAAAATTTGACCATCAGTAATAGAAATAATATTAGTTGGTATAAATGAAGATACATCTCCTTCATATGTTTCAACTATAGGTAAAGATGTTAAAGAACCAGATTTACTTTTTTTACTATATTTACTATTATAATTCTTAATAAATTTATAATTTAAATAAGCAGATCTTTCTAATAATCTAGAATGTAAATAAAATATATCCCCAGGATAAGCTTCTCTTCCTGGAGATCTACGTAATAATAAAGAAATTTGTCTATAAGAAATAGCATGTTTTGATAAATCATCATATACAATTAAAACATCTTTTCCTTTATTTCTAAAATATTCTGCCATAGAACATCCTGAATAAGGAGCTATATATTGAAATATAGCTTCTTCTGAAGAAGAAGCTACAACTATAGTTGTATAATTTAAAGCATTATAATAATCTAATTTATTAACTATATTAACTAAAGAAGATAATTTTTGACCTATAGATACATATATACATTTTACATTATAATTTTTCTGATTAATTATAATATCTAAAGATAAACTAGTTTTTCCAGTTTTTCTATCACCAATAATCAATTCTCTTTGACCTAAACCTATAGGTATCATACTATCTATAGCTTTATATCCACTATATAAAGGTCTATTTATAAATCTTCTATTCATTATTGATGGAGCAGGATATTCTATTGGATAAAAATTATTAATTTTAATAATTCCTTTACCATCTATAGGTTGACCTAAAGAATTTACTATTCTACCTAACATTTTTTTTCCTACTGGAATAACAAGAGATTTACCTGTACCTCTTACTTTCATTCCTACTTTTAAATTCATACAACTTATTAAAGGTACAACATATACAGAATATACATCCAAACTAAATATAATTCCATATCCAATTTCTTCTGGAAATTCTATCAATTCATTTAAAAAAACTTTTGATAAACCAATAATTTTTATTATTCCATCAATTATAGATACAATTTTACCTTCATAATAAATATCTATTTTATTAGATATTTTTTTTATTCTTTTATTAATTAATTTATTAATTTTATTAAAATTTAAAAACATTTTTTTATTCATTTAAATTTTTATTTTAGAAATTAATTTTTTAATATTGTTTTTTATACTAAAATCAATAATAAAATTATTGTTATATATATATATTTTAAATCCAGAAATAATACTTTTTTTATTTTTTTTTATAATAAAAATTCTTTTTTTAAAAAATATTTTTTTAATCATATTTTTTATTAAAAATATATTAATATTATTAATACTTTTATAATAATAAAGTATACAAATTAAAATTTTTTTATTTTCTAAATATAATTTTATAAAATTATTATAAATATTTTTAATATTAAAAAATAAAAATTTATTATTACTAATTTTTTTTATAAAATTTAATATAAAAATATTAATTTTTATATATTTTTTTAAAATATATATTACTTCTTTCAAAAAAATATTTTTATTTATAATAAATAAATCTATAAAATTTTTTTTTTCAATTAAATAAATAAATATAATAAAAAACTTTTTTAAATTAATAAAATTATTTTTTTTTCTATTTATATTTTTAACTATATTCAAAGAACAATAATATATTAAATATTCTTTATTTGACATAAATTTTTTATTTAAATTTATAATTTTTTAGTATTTTATAAATAAATTTATTATTTAATTTAGAATTAAACGTATTATTTGTAATTTTTATTAACATTAAATTTAAAATATTAGATATTTTTTTAAAAAAATTATTATATATATTTTTTTTTTCAATATTTATTTCAAATTTTGCTTTATTTATAATATTTTTATATTCATATTTAGCTTTTCTTTTAGCTTTTTTAATTAACAAAATACCTTCATATTTTGCTTCTAATAATATTTTAAAAGATTTTTTCTTACTATCATTAATAATTTTTTTAGCTTTATTTTTTAAAAATAAAATATTATTTTTTATATTATCTATTTTTTTATATTCTATATATATTTCTTTTTGTCTTTTTTCTATTATATTATTTATATAAGGTCAAACATATTTTTTACATAAATATATATATAATAAAAAAATAATTATTTGAAAAATTACAGTAATATTTATTTCCATATAATTATTTATTTAGCTACAGAAAAAATTATATATAAACTTAATCCAATAATTATCATAGGTATAGCATCTATTAAACCTATAACAATAAAAAACTGATTTCTTAAAAGAGAAACAGCACTAGGTTGTCTAGAAACACTATCTAAAAATTTACCACCTAATATTCCTATACCAATAGATGCACCTATTGATGCCAAACCCATCATTAATGCAGCAGAAATATAAAATATACCATTTTGCATAAAAAAATCTCCATAAAATTTTTAAATATATATTATACAAATTTATGATATATATATTAAAATAAGTATCATAAAAATAAAAGATTGTAAAAAAGAAATCAAAGAATGTAACATCATTAATGGAATTATTATAAATCATTGAATTCACATTGGTATAATAAAATATACTAACATAAAAATTATCTCTCCCGAATAAATATTACCAAATAATCTTAAAGATAAAGATAATATTTTAGAAAATAAATTAACTGTTTCAATAAAAATATTTATTGGTATTAAAAATATATTTTTAAAAGGATGAAAAAAAAAATTTTCTATATAATATTTAAAACCAAATTTTTTTAATTTATATAAAAATATTAAAATTAATGAAACAATTGATATTGATAAAGTTACATTTAAATCTGAAGTTGGAACGAAAGAAAAATTATTAATAGAAAAAAAAACATTTAATAAATAAGGTAAAACATCTATTGGAAACAAACCTAATAAATTATTAGCTAATATTCATGTAAATATTGAAAATGATAAAGAAAAAACAAATTTATTTTTTTTACCATATATATTAATTACATTTTTATATACAAAATTTATTATTATATCTAAAAAAACTTGTTTCTTATTAAGATTTTTTTTATATTTAACTGAATCAATTATTGATTTAATAAAAAATATTAATATAATTAATAAAAAAACTGATATTATAAAAGAATCTAAATTTAATATTCAAAATGAATATTTTTTATAATTTAAATCATTTATTATTTTAAAATTTAAAATATTCATTTTAAAATGAGATAAATGATGATTAATATAATTATTTATAATAATAAATTTAAAAAAAATTTTTTTTATCATAAAAACTTGAAAGTTATTCTTTTTTTTTTAAAATAAATTTAATTATTAAATTTATAAAAAATTATTTATATAAATATATAAACTAAATTTTTAAAACTTAATAATTATTAATAAATTAAATATTAATAATATTAATATTATATTTTTTTTTTATATATATATATATATTAATTATAGAAGAAGGTGTAACTCCAGATATCATATAAGCATCATATAAACATTTAGGTTTATATTTATTTAATTTTTGTATTATTTCTTTTGATAAATTATTAATTTTATTATAATTTATATTATTAGGTATTATTGTTTTTTTATAAAAACTTAACTTACTTATTTCTAATTTTTGCTTATCCAAATAACCTTTATATTTAATTAATATTTCTACTTCTTTTAAAAATTTATTTACTACTTTTTTTTTAAATAAATATATTATTTCTTTTAAAGAAATACCATAATTATAAATAATAGATTTAATTTTTATTTTATTTGATTTATTAAAAATATTTTTATTATTTATTTTTTTAAATATTTTTTTTATAGATATTTCTTTATTTTTAAAAAAATTATAATTTTTTTTAATTAAATACATTTTTTTTTTAAAAATATATCATCTTCTATTATTTATTAAACCTAGTTTATATCCTATAGGTGTTAATCTATAATCAGCATTATCTTCTCTTAAAAATAATCTATATTCAGACCTTGAAGTAAACATCCTATAAGGTTCATTTATTCCTTTAATACATAAATCATCTATTAATACACCTATATATGAATTTTCTCTATTTGGTATAAATTTTTTTTTTTTGTTATTAACCTTTAGACTAGCATTAATTCCAGCAATTATTCCTTGAGAAGCAGCTTCCTCATATCCTGTAGTTCCATTTATTTGTCCAGCTAAAAATAAATTTTTAATTATTTTACTTTCTAAATTTTTATATAAATATTTAGGATCTATATATAAATATTCTACTGCATATCCAGGTTTTAAAATAATTGCATGTTCCATTCCTTTTATTGATTTTATTATTTTATTTTGAATTTCTATAGGAAAACTATTTGATATACCATTTGGATATATTATATTTTTAAATAAATTTTCTGATTCTAAAAATATATTATGTTTTTTTTTATCTGGAAAATTTATTATTTTATCTTCTAATGAAGGACAATATCTAGGACCAATACTTTTTATAGATCCATTATATAATGGACTACTTTTTATATTATCTTTTATAATTTTATGAGTTAAATCATTCGTATATGTTAAATAACAATTTATTTTTTTAAATTTATTATTTTTTTTATACATTTTTAAAAAAGAAAATCCTTTTATATTTTCACTATATTGTTTTTTTAAAATATTAAAATTAACTGAATTATATTTTATTCTTGGAGGAGTTCCAGTTTTTAAATATCCATATCTAAAATTATATTTAATTAAATTTTCAGCTAATAATTCTGAAGAATTATCATTTAATCTACCACCTGTATATATTTTATTTCCTATAAATATTTTAGAATCAAGAAAAGTTCCAGTAGATAATATTACAGATTTAGAATATATATTTCTTTTTTTTGTTTTTATACCAATTATTTTATAATTTTTTATTATTAAATCAATTACTTCATCTTCATATATAGTAAGATTTTTTATTTTATTTAATATATTTAATATTTTTTTTTTATATATTTCTTTATCTACTTGTATACGTGTTGATTTTACAGCATCACCTTTACTAGAATTTAAAATTTTAAAATGAATTCCAGATAAATCAGCTACCCTACCCATTAAACCACCTAAAGCATCTATTTCTTTTACTAAATGACTTTTACCAATTCCTCCAATAGAAGGATTACAAGACATTTCACCAATATTCTTTTTTGAAAAAGTTATTAATAAAACTTTTTTAACAATTTTTGTAGAAACAAAAACTGCTTCTACACCAGCATGACCTGCTCCAACTACAATAACATCAAAATACATATTAAACTCAAAATTATAATTTTAAATAATCATATTAATTATAATATATAAATATTTCAATTTAAATATTTTTTATTTTTTTTTTTATTTTTTTTTTTAATATTTATTTATTGAATTTTAAATAATTTTAATGTATAATAAATTCGTTTGTTGGTGTTTGTTTGAAAAGTTTTGTTTATCCTATTATAAACATTAATATTTAATTTTATGTTAAAAAAATTTTTTTTTAGTTGATTCTAACTTATATATATATAAGTCTTTTTATTCCATTAATTATAATAAAAAAACATTAAATTTTAAAAAATCTTTTTATGTTTTTTGAAATATGATTTTTTTAAAATACAAAATATATTTACCAAATTATATTATCTTAGTTTTTGATTATGGTAAAAAGAACTTTAGAAATAAGATATATAAATACTATAAATCTAATAGAAAAGACACTCCTAATTATTTATTAAAATATATTTATTATGTTAAAAAAAAATTAAATCTATTTAATATAAAATTTTTATCTATAAAAAATGTAGAAAGTGATGATACCATAAGTAGTTTAATTAATAAAATTAATAATATTTATAAAAATAAATGTAAAATTTATATTTTATCTTATGATAAAGATTTTTTTCAATTAATAAAAAAAAATGTTTTTTTATTAAGATTTAATAAAGAAATATATACTGAAATAGATGTTTTTAATAAATATGGAATATATCCTAATTTAATAAAAGATTTATTTGCTTTATGTGGTGATTCTAGTGATAACATTCCAGGTATTAAAAGTATTGGTATAAAAACAGCTACTATTTTATTAAGAAATATAGGATGTATTAATAAAATATATAAAAATTTAAATAAAATAAAAAATCTTAATATTAAAAATTCCTTAAATATTATATATAATTTAAAAAAAAATCACAAAAAAATTTTAATTTGACTTAAATTAATTAAATTAAAAAATAATTTAAATATTGATATTAATATAAATAATTTTTTTATAGAAAAAAAATTTTTTAATAAAATTTTTTATAATTTATTTAGATTAAAAAAAAAATTATATTTAATTTAATTAAAAATATTTTATAAAACATTATATATTTATAATTTTATTTATTATTAAAATAATTTTAAAAATAAAAATTTTATATATATAAAATTTTAAAATATTATATATATATATATGTTAAAATATATTTTTATATTATTTAAAATATTTTTAAAATTTAATATAAGGTAAAAATTAATGTTAAAAAAAAGTGTTAAAATTAATTTATCTAATGGTTTTCATATTAGACCAGCAACAAAGTTTATTAAAAAAGCTAAAAAATTTTTATGTAATATACAAATTAAATTAAAAAATAATATTGTTGATGCTAAGAGTTTACTACAAATACAAACATTAGGAATATCAAATGGTGATAATATAACTATAATTACTGATGGTATTGATGAGTTTAAAGCATTAAATTCATTAGTTAATTTAATTAAATCATTAAAAGAATAATATTTTGTTTATTTATTTTATTTTATATTTAAATATTTGTATAAATAGTTGTTTGTCTAAGGTATATTTATGATAATTAAAGGTAATTCAATTACAGAAGGTTATTCTTTTGGTAAAGCTTTTATTTTAAAAGAACAAAAAATAAAAATTAATTTTAATAAAATTGATTTTTCTAATATAGAATCTGAAATATTATTATTCTATAATTCATTATATAAAACTATTGAACAATTTAAAGAAATAAAATCATTTATAAAAGATGAAGATAAAAAATTATTATTTGATGGATATATAATAATTTTAGAAGATGAAAATTTTAAAAAAGATATAGTAAACTATATAAAAAATAGTTTTTGTTATTCGGATGCTGCGGTATATAATGTTATAAAAAAACAAATTAATATTATTAATCAAGTAAAAAATCTTTATATTAAAGAACGTATTAATGATTTATTAGATATAAAAAAAAGATTAATTTTTAATATAAAAGGAATTAATTTAATTGATTTTAATTATTTAAATAATTCTAAAAAAATAATAATTGTTAGTGAAGATTTATATCCAACTCAAATTATTCAGTTTAATTTAAAAAAAATAGTTGGATTTATTACAAAATTTGGAAGTTTAACATCTCATACATCTATATTAGCTAAATCTTTAAATTTAATAGGTATTATTCAAGTTAAAAATAATATAAATAAAATTAAAAATAATGATAATATTATAATAGATGGTAATAATGGCAAAGTTTATATAAATAGTAATGATAAAATTAAAAATGAATTTAAAAATAAATTTAATATTTATATATCTAAAAAAAATAAATTAAAAAAAATAAGATATTTAAATTCTGTTACTAAAGATGGACATAAAATTAAATTATTAGCTAATATTGCTAATGACAATGATGTAAAAGATGTTTTAAAATATGGAGCAGATGGTATAGGTTTATATCGTACAGAATTTTTATTTATGAATAGAAATTCTTTTCCTTCAGAGCAAGAACAATTTAATTCTTATAAAAAAATTTTAGATTTAATTGGTAATAAAGTTCTTACAATAAGAACTGTAGATTTAGGTGGAGATAAATTTTTACCATATATGAATTTTCCAAAAGATGATACTCCATTTTTAGGATGAAGATCTATAAGAATTTATAGAGATAAAAAAAATATATTACATACACAATTAAAAGCTATATTTAGAGCTTCTATATATGGAAAAGTAAGAGTTATGTTTCCAATGATAGTATCTATGGAAGAAGTGGAATTTTTAAAAAATGAAATTAATTTTGTTAAAAATTATCTTTTTAAAAAAAAAATAAAATTTGATGAAAATATAAAAATAGGTGCTATGATAGAAACTCCTTCTGCTGCTTTAATTATTAATTTTTTATCTAAAGAATTTGATTTTTTTAGTATAGGAACAAATGATTTAACTCAATATACTTTAGCTGTAAATAGAAATAATTCAATGGTTTCTTATTTATATAATCCTTTATCACCATCTATAATATATTTAATTAATTATATTATTTATAATGCTCATAAAAATAAAAAAAAAGTTTGTATATGTGGTGAATTAGCTTCTGATAAAATTTCTACAAAGTTATTATTAGGTTTAGGTTTAGATGAATTAAGTATGAATCCTAGTTCAATTCCTGAAATAAAATATAATATACGTAATTTAAATTTTAGGAATTCTGTAAAATTAAAATCTATTATTTTAAATGCAAAAAATTTTAAAGAAATTAAAGAAATTTTAAAAAATAATTAAATTTATGCCTAGAGGCGGAATTGAACCGCCGACACGAGGATTTTCAGTCCTCTGCTCTACCAACTGAGCTATCTAGGCAAATTTTATTTGTTTTTTCATTCAATTTAAATATTTTTTATTTATATTTTTTAATTTTAAAGTTATTATTTCTGGTATTTTATATGTATGTAATTTATTTATAATTTTTATTATTTTTTTTTCTAAATGTAAAAATGTTTTTATTATTATTTTTATTTCTTTACTTTTTTTTAATTTATTATTTCAAAAATAATAAGATTCTATATTATTTATAGTATTTATACATGAAGCTAATTTATTATTTAAAATATTTTTTATTATTAAATTAGTAATATTTTTATTTGGTATATTACATGTTATTATTATTAGTTGTAAGTTTTTACACATAATTTATAATAAATAATTATAATTTTTATATTATATTTAATATATTTATTTATGTCAAATAAATCTAAATAAAATTTTTAATTATTCTTGAAAAATTAATTTATTATCCTTATTTATATTATATAGATATATATATTATTTAATAATTTTGTTTTAATAAGGAGTTTTAATGAAAATTCGTCCATTACATGATCGTATTATAGTTAAAAGAAAGGATAACGAATCTAAGTCTTCTGGAGGTATAGTTCTTACTGGTTCTGCAGCTGGTAAATCAACTAGAGGTGAAGTTTTAGCTGTAGGTAAAGGTCGTTTACTTGATAATGGAGTTGTCAAAAAATTAGATATTAAAGTTGGTGATATTGTTATATTTAATGATGGATATGGTATTAAATCTGAGAAATTAGATAATGAAGAAGTATTAATTATGTCTGAAAGTGATGTTTTAGCGATTGTTGAATAATATTATTTAAATAAATATTTAAAGGAAAATTATTATGTCATCTAAAGATGTAAAATTTGGTAATGAAGCAAGATCAAAAATTTTGCGTGGAGTTAATATTTTAGCTGATGCTGTAAGAGTAACTTTAGGTCCTAAAGGAAGAAATGTTGTTTTAGATAAATCTTTTGGTGCTCCAGCAATTACAAAAGATGGAGTAGCTGTAGCTAGAGAAATTGAATTAGAAGATAAGTTTGAAAATATGGGAGCTCAAATGGTAAAAGAAGTTGCATCAAAATCAAATGATGTTGCTGGTGATGGAACTACAACAGCTACTGTTTTAGCTCAATCTATAGTAAATGAAGGATTAAAAGCTGTTGCTGCTGGTATGAATCCTATGGATCTTAAAAGAGGTATAGATAAAGCAGTAAATGCTGCTGTTATAGAATTAAAAAAAATATCTGTTCCTTGTTCTGATTCTAAATCTATAGCTCAAGTTGGTACAATTTCAGCTAATGCCGATGAAAATGTAGGAAATTTAATTGCTAAGGCTATGGAAAAAGTTGGAAAAGAAGGTGTTATTACTGTAGAAGAAGGAACTGGTTTGCAAGATGAATTAGATGTTGTTGAAGGAATGCAATTTGATAGAGGTTATTTATCTCCTTATTTTATAAATAAAACTGATTTTGGAGTTGTTGAATTAGAAAATCCATTTATTTTATTAGTAGAAAAAAAAATATCTAATATTAGAGAAATATTACCTATATTAGAATCTGTTGCTAAATCCAGTAAACCTTTATTAGTTATAGCTGAAGATGTAGAAGGTGAAGCATTAGCTACATTAGTTGTAAATAATATGAGAGGTATAGTTAAAGTAGCTGCTGTAAAAGCTCCTGGATTTGGAGATAGAAGAAAATCAATGTTACAAGATATAGCAGTTTTAACTAATGGAACAGTAATTTCAGAAGAAATTGGAATGGAATTAGATAAAGTTAATATAAATGATTTAGGAAATGCTAAAAAAGTAGTTATAAATAAAGATACTACTACTATTGTTGATGGAGCTGGTTGTCAAAAAGAAATTTCTAGTAGAATTAATCAAATACGTAAACAAATAAATGAAGCTTCTTCTGATTATGATAAAGAAAAATTACAAGAAAGAGTAGCTAAATTAGCTGGTGGTGTAGCTGTTTTAAAAGTAGGTGCTGCTACTGAAGTAGAAATGAAAGAAAAAAAAGCTAGAGTAGAAGATGCTTTACATGCTACTAGAGCTGCTGTAGAAGAAGGTGTAGTTGCTGGTGGAGGAGTTGCTTTAGTAAGAGTTGCTGAAAGATTAAGTAATTTAACTGCTCAAAATGAAGATCAAAATGTTGGAATAAGAGTAGCTTTAAGATCAATGGAATCTCCTTTACGTCAAATAGTTTCTAATACAGGAGATGAACCTTCTGTTGTTGCTAATAATGTAAAAGCTGGAAGTGGTAATTATGGTTATAATGCTGCTTCTGAAAAATATGGTGATATGATAGAAATGGGTATTTTAGATCCTACTAAAGTTACTCGTTCAGCTTTACAATATGCAGCTTCAGTTGCTGGATTAATGGTTACAACTGAATGCATGATTACAGATTCTCCTAAAGATAGTAAAAATGATATTAGTAGTCCATCTCATGGTATGAATGATGGAGGAATGGGAGGAATGGGTAATAGTATGATGTAATTTTATTATATTGTAATATTTTTTTTTAAAATATTAAAGCCTTATAGGCTTTAATATTTTATTTATTAATTTATTTACATTAAATAATTATATATACTATAAAATTTATGAATAATTTAAAAACAAATAATAATTTAAAAAAAAAAAATAATACTGGTTCTAGTTTTTATCAAATAAATATTTTAAATAATCGTATTTATAATTTACAAAAACATTTATCTTTTTATAAAAAAGATTTTCATAGTAGAATTGGTTTATTAAGATTAATTTCTAAACGTCGTAGACTTATAAAATATGTAAAATTAAATAATATTAAAGATAATAAATAAAATTTATTTTTTAAAATTATTTAAATTTATTAATAATTAATTAAGGAAAATTTATTTTGTTGGAACATAATGTTGTAAAATTTAAATATGGTAATAATATAATTAAATTAGAAAATGGATTTATAGCTCGTCAATCTACATCTTCTGTTATTGCTAGTATGGATGATACTGTAGTTATAATTACTCTTGTTTGTGATTCTGAAGTTAAAGTTGATCAAAGTTTTTTACCTTTAAGTGTTTATTATCAAGAAAAATTTTATTCTGTAGGTAAAATACCTGGTAGTTTTTTTAGAAGAGAAGGTCGTCCTAGTGATGTAGAAATAATAACATCTAGACTTATTGATAGGTCTATTAGACCATTATTTAATGATAAATTATTAAATGATATTCAAATTACCATTAATGTTATTTCTGTTAATCCTCAAATTAGTACTGATATTATATCCATAATAGGTGTTTCTGCAGCTTTAAGTATATCAGGTATACCTGATATTACTCCTATTAGTGTTGCTCGTGTTGGTTATATTAATAATAATTATATTTTAAATCCATCTCTTAGTGAAATGAATTTAAGTAAATTAAATTTAGTTATAGCTGGAACTAGTAATGCAATATTTATGATTGATTGTTCTTCTAAAAATTTGAATGAAAAATATATAATAGATGGTATAGATTTTGCATGTAATAATTTTTTTATTGTATTAAATAATATAAATTTTTTTTTAAATAAGGTATCTATAAGAAATTTAGATAAAAATTGTTTTAATTATTTAAATGATAATCTTTCTTATGATATTAATAATTATATATATGATTTTTGTATAAATGATTTAAATGAAATATATTCTAAAAAATATAATAAAAGAAAATTAATTAATAATTTAAATAATATTGAAAAAAAACTTTTTTTATCATTAGAAAAATATAGTAAAAATATAAATAAAAATTTAGTTATAAAAAAAATTAATGAAATAAAAAAAGAAATAATAATAAATAAATTATTGTATAAAGGAAAAAGAATAGATGGAAGATCTTTAAAAGATATTCGTGATATAGATATAAAAGTTGGTTTTTTGCCTAAAAGAGTTCATGGTTCTTCTTTATTTACAAGAGGTGAAACACAAGCTTTAGTTACTATTACTTTAGGTACATCTAGAGATGCTCAAAGTTTTGATGATATTTTTTTAGGAGAAAGAATAGATAATTTTATTTTTCATTATAATTTTCCTTCATATTCTGTTGGAGAAATAGGTAATATAGGTTTTCCTAAAAGAAGAGAAATAGGTCATGGTTATTTAGCTAAAAAAGGTATAATTCCAATATTACCTGATAAAAATAATTTTCCTTATACTATAAGAATAGTTTCAGATATTTTAGAATCTAATGGTTCTTCTTCTATGGCTTCTGTTTGTGGAGCATCTTTAGCTTTAATGGATGCAGGTGTTCCAATTAAATATCATGTTGCTGGAATTGCTATGGGTTTAATCAAATTTAAAAATAAAAAATTTATAATTTCAGATATTATAAGTGATGAAGATAAATTAGGAGATATGGATTTTAAAGTTGTTGGTACAGAATTAGGTATTACTGCTTTACAAATGGATATGAAAGTTAAAGGTATTTTTTATGATGATATTGTCGATTCTTTAGAAAAATCAAAAGAATCTAGATTATATATTATTCAAAAAATGAATAGTTTTATTAAAAAACCAAAATGTTGTATATCTGATTATGCGCCTAGAATATATAAATTTAAAATTAATACTAATAAAATAAAAGATGTTATAGGTAAAGGTGGAAATGTTATTAAGTATCTTACTGAAAAATATAATTGTTTTATTGAAATTAATAATGAAGGTATTGTTAGTATAGTATCTTCTAATAAAAAAAATATAGATGGTGTTATTTGTGAAATTAATAAAATTGTAGAAGATATTAAAATTGGATATACTTATTTAGTTTCGATTAAAAAAATATTTAGTTTTGGTTTAATTGTTTATTTTTTTAATAAAAAAGAAGGTTTAGTTTATATTCCTAAAAATTTTTTTAAAAATAAAAATAGTAATATTTTTAATTTTTTTAAGATTGGTCAATATATTAATGCTAAAGTTTTAAGTATAAATAATTATGGAAAAATTAAATTAATTTTAAAAGATAATTTTAATAAATATAAATAATTTTATGATTAATAATTTTAATAAGTTTAATTTTAATAATTTTGGTTTTAATGAAAAATTATTAAGGGAAATCAAAAAATTAGGATATGTAAATCCAACTAAAATACAGTTAAAATGTATACCTTTATTTTTAAAAGGATATAATATTTTAGGTATTGCTAAAACTGGTAGTGGTAAAACAGCTGCTTTTGTATTACCAATATTAAGTAGATTATTAAAAAAATCTTTTTTACAAGTTTTAGTTTTAACTCCTACCAGAGAATTAACTATACAAACAGTTAATTTTTTTAATATGTTTTCTAAATATATTAATATTAAAATTATACCTATATACGGTGGTCAAAGTTATAGAATTCAATTAAATAATATAAAAAAAAAACCTTCTATTATAGTAGCTACTCCTGGTAGATTATTAGATCTTTTAAAAAAAAGAATTATAAATTTATCTAGTATTAAAACTGTTGTTTTAGATGAAGCTGATGAAATGTTAAGAATGGGATTCATAGAAGATGTTAAAAGGATTTTTAGTTATATTAAAACTAAATATCAAATGGCTTTATTTTCTGCTACTTTTTCAAATTCTATAAAAAATATTGTTTCAAAATTTATGAATAATTATAAAGAGATAAATTTATCTTTATTTAAAAATAAGAATATTGTTCCTAAAAATATTAAACAATATTATTTATATGTTAATTTTAAAAATAAAATTAATATTTTAATGAAATTTTTAGAATCTGAAAACTATAATTCTATAATAATATTTGTAAAAACTAAAATTTATACAATTAAATTATCTAATTTTATTTTAAATAGTGGTTATTCTAGTTCAGCTTTAAATGGAGATATGAAACAATTTTTAAGAGAAAAAACAATTAATAATTTTAAAAATAAAAAAATTTCTATTTTAGTTGCTACTGATATAGCTTCTAGAGGTTTAGATATAAAAAATGTTGATTTAATTATTAATTATGATTTACCAATGGATGTAAAATCATATATACATAGAATTGGTAGAACTGGACGTGCTAATAATAAAGGAAAAGCTATTTTATTTGTAAGTAAAAAAGAAAAATTTTTTATTTATAATTTATATAAAAAATTAAATTGTAATTTAAAAAAAATAAATATACCTGATAATAAAGTTATACTTAAAAAACGTTTTGAGAAATTATCATTTTTAATTAAAAATAATAAGTTTAAAAAAAATAAAATAACTTTTTATAAAAATATTTTAAGTAAATTATTAAAATTAAATATTTCTGAAAAATATTTAGATTTAATTTTTTTACATATAATATATAAAAATATTTATTTAATTAAATAATATAGGTGATGATGGACTTGAACCATCGACCTTCTCCTTGTAAAAGAGATACTCTACCTCTGAGCTAATCACCTTATGGAGCTGGCGGGATTCGAACCCGCGTCCAAAATAACGTATTCTTTTGATACTACATGTTTATTTTATTTTAATTTTATTAATTACCTTAAAATAAAAAAAATAAAGTAATTAAATTAATCTACTAAAAAGTTTATTATAGATGTAGATAATCTATAAAACTTCTCTTTTAAATCACATTTTTATATAAAGAAAGAGATAAAACTAAATATAAAAATGGCTTTTGCAATTTAAGCTGCTAAAGCGTAACTATTGTTTTTTGCAACATTTATACGGTTTTTTACGCGGCCTACCGTAACCTCGACATGCTCATTAGAAATTGTATATTTTGTCAAATCCAAACAGCCCCAAAAAACATTTTTATTATAAATTATTTTTTTTGTTTAATCAATATTTAAGTTCATTTTTTTTTTTTTTTCATTCTTTTTCTTGAATATATTTTTTTTTATTATATTTTTTTTTATATTTAGATAGTCCTATAATTATTTTACATAATTGTTTTTTTTTTATTATTGATATTAATATTATTATATATTTTTTTATTTTATTTTTTAAATATATATATTCTATTTCTTTTTTTTTTAATAATATTTTTATTTTTCTATTTGTTTTATTTATATATATTTTTTTATTATTTATTGGATTTATATATATACCTGTTAAATATATTTCTTTATTTTTATCTATTTGTATATTACAATTTTGTATATTTATATTTTTTTTTTTTATAGATTTTACTTCTCATCCATGTAAAATAATTCCAGCTGTAAATTTTTTTTCTATTTTATAATTATAAATATTTTTATTTTTTATTATTTCTTTGTTCATTTTAATATTTAATTTATTTATAAAAATTAAGTATATAAATTTATTTTTAAAATTATTTAATTATGTTAACATTAAATTTTATTAAAATATATTTATTATGGAAACATTTATGATAAAAAAAGAAGATTTTATTTCAGAATTAAAAAAAAAAAAGTTAAAAAATAAAGATGATTCTATTGAAAAAAAATTAGATTATTCTTATAAAAAAATTAAAGATTTAAAAGAAAAATTAGTTTGTAAAAATAAAAAAATAGATTTTTTTTTAAAAAAAATAAATAATTTGGAAAAAAATATTTACGATTTAAATTTAAGGAATATTGCTGATATAGATAATATAAGAAAAAGAACTCAAAATAGTATAGAAAAAATACATAAATATTCTTTAAAAAAAGTTTTTACTGATTTATTACCTGTTATTGATAATTTAAAAAGTGCTTTAGAAATTAGTAAAAAAAAAGATATAGATATAAAAGTTACTATTAATGGTATTTATTTAACTCTTAAAATATTATTATCTGTTATTGATAAATTTGGAGTATCTATTATTAATAAAAAAAATGTTGATTTTAATACTGATTATCATCAAGCTATGTTTATAGAAAAAACTTCTGATAAAACTTTAGATAATAAAGTTATAGATATATTACAAGATGGATATATATTAAATAGTAGATTATTACGTCCAGCTATGGTTAAAGTATTAAAATATAAAAAATAATTGTTTAAAATTATACTTGAAAATTATTTATTTTATTGATAAAGTTATATTTTAAATATTGGCCCTTTAGCTCAGAGGTAGAGCAGGCGACTCATAATCGCTTGGTCGTTGGTTCGAATCCAATAGGGGCCATTTAATATTAAATAATTAAATAATTAAATAATTAGATAATTAATTTTTAAATATTTAAATAATATTTTTTTTTTATTTTAAAATTTTTTTTAAATTCATATATCAATGGTATTCCTGTTGGAATGTTTATATCACAAATTTTATCATCTGATATTTTATCTAGATATTTTATTAGCGCTCTTAATGAATTACCATGAGCAACAATTATTATTGATTTGTTATTTTTTATTTTTTTAAATATTTCATTTTTTCAATATGGAATTACTCTATTAAATGTATCTAATAAACTTTCTCCTAATGGTATTTCGTGTGATGTTAAATTAGAATATTTTTTTTCTTTACCTGGATATCTTTTATCATTTTTTTTTATTTTTGGAGGAGAAATTTTATAACTTCTTCTTCATAAAAATACTTTTTTTTCTCCATATATTTTTGAAGTTTTTTCTTTATTATATCCTTGTAATGATCCATAATGTCTTTCATTTAATTTTCATGTTTTTTTTATTTTTATTCAAAGTAAATCTAATTTATATAGTACCTCTCATAATGTATGTATAGCTCTTTTTAAATAAGATGTATAAGCATAATCAAAATCAAAATTATGTTTTTTTAATATTTTTCCTGCTTTTTTTGCTTCATTTATTCCTTTAGATGAAAGTTTTACATCTGTTCATCCAGTAAATATATTTTCTTTATTTCATACACTTTCACCATGTCTTATTAAAACTATTTTTTTCATTTTTTTTTTTTTTCCTTTTTGTGTTGTTAGATATTTTTAAAGTTTTTAATATATTTAATATTTTAAATTATTTTATTTAATTTTAGTTTATTTATTATTAGCTTTTTTAATTAAATAATCTATTTTTTTTTCTTTTTCTATAAAATTATCAAATTTAAAATATATATTTGATATAAATTTAAAATTTATTGTTTTTTTTAAAATATTTTTTATATATATTTTTTTTTTTTCAAAGAAATTAATTATATTTTTTATTTTTTTTTTTTTTTTTAAATTTATTATATATATATATATATATATATATTTAAGATTTTTAGAAATTTTTATATTATTTATAGATAATAAATTATTTTTATTATTTATATAATTAAAATTTTTATAAATTATTTCTGTTATTTTTTTTTGTATTTCTTTTGAAGTTTTATTATATTTTATAATTTTCTTCATTTTTTTTTATATTTTCAATACATTGTAAAATATCTTTTATTTTTATATATTTATTAGTTTTTATTTTAATTCCACATTCAGTATTTTTTTTAGTTTCTTCAATGTCTTTTTTATATTTTTTTAATGATTTTATTTTTCCATAATAAATAATTTCATTATTTCTAATTATTTGTATATAATTTTTTTTTTTTATTATTCCACTTATTACTTTACATCCAATTATATAATTATTTTTTTTTAAATTAAATATATTTTTTATTATTGCTTTTCCTATTATTTTATGTATTTTTTTTTCATTTGTTTTAATTTTATTTATTTTTTTTAATTTATCAAAAAGTTTATATATTATTTCAAAATAATAAATTTTTATATTTAATTTTATATTTTTTTTTTTTGCTAAATTATTTATATTTACATTAAAGGATAATATTATTGATTTACTAGTTTTAGCTAGCATTAAATCTGTTTCATTTATATTTCCAATATTATAATAAATTATATTTATATTATTAAATGTTTTTTTTTTTATTCATGATTTTATTGCATCTATTGATCCATACACATCTGTTTTTATTATTATATTTTTTTTATTATTTTTATTTTCAAATGAAAATATTTCTTTTTTTTTATATTTTTTATTTTTTTTTATTATAGAATATTGTTTATTTTTTATTTCTATTATTTTTTTGGCTATTTTAAAGTTGTTTATTGAAATTATTTTATTTCCAGGTGATATTACTTTTTTAAAACCTAATATTTCTATTGGCATAGAAGGTAATGCATATTTTATTTCTTTTTTATTATCATTATAAATTGATTTAACTTTTCCTATTATATTTTTACATATAATTATATCTCCTTTTTTCATTTTACCATTTTTTATTATTACATTTATAATTATTCCTTTTTTTTTGTTTATTTTAGATTCTAATATTATTCCTTCGGATGGTTTATTTATATTTGTATTTAATTTTAAATATTTTGATATTTTTTTTATTTTTTTTATTAGTTTATCTATATTTATTTTTTTTTTTATTGATATTTCAATTATATTATTTATTTTTTCATTTACGAGTTTTTTTTTATATATATATTCTTTTATTTTTTTTATATTATTTAAATAGTTTTTTTTATCTATTTTATTTATTATTATAATTACTGGTATTTTATTTTTTTTTATATATTTTATTATTTCTTTAGTTTGGGGTTTAATTCCATCATCTATAGATATTATTAATAATATTATATCTGTTATATTTATACTTCTTTTTCTCATTTTAAAAAAGATTTCATGGCCTGGAGTATCTAATATAGTCATTTCTATATTTTTATTTTTTATATAATATCCTTTTATATATTGTGTAATATTTCCTTTTTCATTTTTTTTTAAATTAATTTTTTTTATAATTTCTATTAATGAAGTTTTTCCATGATTAACATGACCCATTATTGTTATTATTGGTGGTCTTTTATATATTATTTTTTTTTTATTTTTTATTTTTTTTAGTATATTTTTTTTTTTTAATTCTAAATGTTCTATATTATTTTTTATTTCATTAATTTTATTTTTTTTTATTATTTTTTTTTTTTTTATTGTTTTATTTTTTTTTGTTATTTTTTTTTTTTTATTTTTATTTTTTTTTTTTATATTTTTTATTTTTTTATTATATATATATTTTTTATTTTTTATTTTATTTTTATTTGTTTTTTGTTTTTTTTTTATATTTATAAATTTATTTTTTTTATATTTTTTGTTTTTTATATTTTTTTTTTGCATATATTTAATTTTTATTTTTTTTATATTGTTTGTTATTTAATATATTTATATCTCATCCTATTAATTTAGATGATAATTTTATATTTTGTCCATTTTTTCCTATTATTTGTGCTAATTTTGATATTTCTACATTTATATTAATAATTTTTTTTTTTTTATTTATAAATATATTATTTATTTTTGCTGGTGAAATTATATTTTTTATAAATTTTTTTATATTTTTATTTCATAAAATTATATCTATTTTTTCTCCTGATAATTCATGTGATATTCATTTTATTCTTGATCCTTTTATTCCTACGCAAGATCCTATTGGATCTATTTTTTTATCATTACTTTTTACTGCTATTTTTGATCTAAAACCTGGATTTCTAGATATTGCTTTTATTTTAATTATTTTTTTTTTTATTTCTGGTATTTCTATTTTTAATAATTCTATTAACATTATTTTTTTTGATCTACTTAATAAAATTTCATAATTATTATTTTTTTTTTTTATATCATATATTATACTTTTTATTTTTTTTCCAATTTTAAATTTTTCTTTTTTAATCATATCTTTTTTTAATATTTTTGCTTCTGTATTATATCCTATATCTATTAATATATAGTTTTTATATATTTTTTTTATAAATCCAGTTATTATTTGTCATTTTTTTTTTTTTATTTTTTTTATATTTATATTTTTTTTTTCTTCTATTATTTTTTTAATTATTATTTTTTTTGCTGTTTGTGTAGTTATTCTATCAAAATATATTTTTTTTATTTTATTTTCTATATAATCTCCTATTTTTATATTTTTATTTTTGTTAATAGCTTTTTTTATATTTATTTGTTTTTTTGGATTTGTTACTTTTTTAACTACTATTAATCTTTTATATGTATTAAATTCTCCATTATTTCTATTTATTTTTATTATAATATCAATTTTTTTTTTATATTTTTTTTTTATAGCTGATGTTAATGAAATTTCTAATAGTTTAAATATAGTTTCTTTAGGTATAGATTTTTCATTAGATACAGATTCTGCAACTGCTAAAATTTCTTTGTTCATCCTAGCATGCCTCAATTTAAATTATTTAATAAATTTAAATATATTTATTTTATTTTAAAATATTGATTTTTTATATTTAAATTTGTTCATTAAAATATTATATTATTTAATTTTAAAATATAAAATTTTAAATTGAGAAATACCGGGAACGGGATTCGAACCCGTATATTACTACTACCTCAAAGTAGCGTGTTTACCAGTTTCACCATCCCGGCTTTTATTATTATTATTTATTTTAATTTTTTGTTGTTTTTTTTCAATATAATAGTTTTTATATTTTATTGTATTATTTAATATATTCAATACTATAGCTATAGTATAAAATGTTATTGCAAAAATTGTAATTATATAATTTAATGTGTTTTTTAAAAAATTTTGTGTAATTACTATATTATTTGTATTTGTTGTATCTGTATATGTATTTATAATATTATTTTTACTAGGAGTTAATATTACTAAAATTATTAATGATATACATATTAATACAAATAATATCGAAAAGAATAAATACATATTTTTCCTTAATAATTAATATTATATTATTTGTTATTATAATTATATATTTATTTATATTTTTTCATCATTATTTTTTTAATTTGTTCATTATTTAAAGTTTCATATTTTATTAATTTATTTTTTATTTCATGTAATAAATCTATATTTTTTAAAAGAATTTTTTTTGCTCTTATATAGTTTTTATCTATAATTTTTTTTATTTCTTTATCTATTATTTTTCCTATATAATTTGATAATTTTTGTTTTTCTAAATATTTTTCATTTGTAAAATTTTCATCATCGTCATATAATAAAGGTCCTATTTTTTCAGAAAATCCTCATTTTGTAACCATATTTTTTGCTATTATAGTAGCCATTTTTATATCGTTACTAGATCCTATAGATATATTTTTTTTTCCATATATTATTTCTTCTGCTAATCTTCCACCATATAATGTTGATATTTTACTATTTAATTTTTCTAAATTTATGTTTAAATCATCATTTTCAGGTAAAAAAAATGTAGATCCTAAAGATTTACCTCTTGGTATTATTGTTACTTTATGTACTGGATCATGATTAGGAACTAATTCACTAACTATTGTATGACCTGCTTCATGATAAGCAGATAATTCTTTTTGATGTTTTGTCATTATTAATGATTTTCTTTCTGCACCCATTATTATTTTATCTTTAGCTTTTTCAAAATCTTTCATTGAAACATTTTTATTATTATATTTTGCTGCAAATAATGCAGCTTCATTTGTTAAATTTGCTAAATCAGCTCCTGAGAATCCTGGAGTGCTTTTTGATATTATATTTATATTTACATCTTTATTTAAAGGTATATTTTTTGTATGTATTTTTAGTATTTGTTCTCTTCCTTTAATATCTGGAAAATCTATCATTACTCTTCTATCAAATCTTCCTGGTCTCATTAATGCTGGATCAAGTATATCTGGTCTATTAGTAGCGGCTATTATTATTATTCCTTTATTGCTATCAAATCCATCCATTTCTACTAACATTTGATTTAATGTTTGTTCTCTTTCATCATGTCCACTTGTAAAATTTATTCCTCTTTGTCTTCCTATTGAGTCTATTTCATCTATAAATATAATGCATGGAGAATTTTTTTTAGCTTGATTAAACATATCTCTTACTCTTGATGCTCCAACTCCTACAAACATTTCTATAAAATCTGATCCAGATATGCTATAAAATGGAACTTTCGCTTCTCCAGCTATTGCTTTAGCTAATAATGTTTTTCCTGTTCCTGGCGGACCTATCATTAGAATTCCTTTTGGAATTTTTCCACCAAGTTTTTTGAATTTATTTGGTTTTTTTAAATAATCTATTAATTCTTTTACTTCTTCTTTTGCTTCATCACATCCTGCAACATCTTTAAATGTTATTTTAATATTATTTTTTCCTAACATTTTAGCTTTACTTCTTCCAAAAAAAAACACTCCTTTACTATTATTATATATTTGTTTAATAAAAAATATTCATAATAGTGTTATTATTATTATAGGAGATCATGATATTAATAATGATATTATAAAATTAGGTTCTTCTATTGGTACGCTTGATAATTGTATTTTTTTATTTATTATATTTTTTAATAAATATGGATCGTTTATTGGTAAATATGTTATATATTGTTTTTTATTTTTTTTTGTTACATTTATTTTTTTACCATTTATTTGAATTTCTTTTATTTTATTTTTTTTTATATCTGATAAAAATGTAGAATAACTTATTTTTGTGTAATTGTTTTTTTGTATTATATTTTGAAATATAGATGTAGTTATAAGAGTTATTATTAGTCAAAAAAATAAATTTTTTATCATATAATTTAATTTTAATAATTAATTTTATTATAATTTAAAGCAATTATATATGTTTCTTTTGAAAAAGTATAAGAAGATTGCGGTTTATAAATTTTTATATGTTTAAACATATTTTTTATTTTTTTTAATATGTATGAAAAATTTTTTCCTAAAAATATTTTTATTAATAAATTTCCTTTATTAATTAATTTTTTTTTACATAGATTTATAATATGATTAATTATATTTTTGAATTTAGGATAATCTATTTCTTTTATTCCTGAGATATTTGGTGATATATCTGAAGTAATTAGGTTAATTTTATCATTTTTTGTAATATTTATTATTTTTTTTTTTGTTTTTTTTTTACAAATATCTCCTTTTATAAAAATTACATTTTTAATTTTTTTCATTGTAATTATATCGCAACTAAATATTTTGCCATTTAT
Source organism: Candidatus Stammera capleta (assembly GCA_015134075.1). Classification (GTDB taxonomy): domain Bacteria; phylum Pseudomonadota; class Gammaproteobacteria; order Enterobacterales; family Enterobacteriaceae; genus Stammera; species Stammera capleta_B. Next base: position 70,427 of record CP062308.1, on the reverse strand, counting down.
TCCTATTTTTTTTCTTATAAATTTTGATCAACTACCTGGAGATGATCCTAAATCAATAACATTATCATTTTTTTTAATTAATTTTATTTTTTTTTGTATTTCATATATTTTAAATCAAGATCTTGATCTTAACTTTTTTTTTTTAGTTAATATTGTAAATTTATTTTTTAAATTTAATTTTATTCATTTTTTTTTTTTCATTTATAAAAATTTTTAAAAATTTATTTATATATATCTATTACTTTATATTTTATTTTTCCTTTTTGTGTATTAATAGTAATTATGTCTTTTTTTTTTTTTCCTATTAATTTTTTTATTAATGGAGAATTAATTGATATTAGTTTTTTTTTTATATTTGATTCATCTTCACCTACTATTTTATAAGTTATTTTTTTTTTGTTATTTAAATTTATTAATTTTATTTTTACTCCAAAAATGATTTTATCATAGTTTTTTATTTTATTTGTATTTATAACATATGCATTTATTAGTTTTTCTTCTATTTCTTTTATTTTTTTTTCACATATAATTTGTTCTTCTTTAGCTGAATGATATTCAGAATTTTCTTTTAGATCTCCAAATTCTATTGCTTTTGATATTGATTTTATTATTTTTGGTCTTTTTTTTTCTTTTAATATTTTTAATTTTTTTTCTAGTTTTTTTTTTCCTTCTATTGTCATTATTATTTTTTTCATTTTATTCCTTTTATTTTATTTTATTATATTTTATATTTATAAATTTTTTTTTATTTTTTCCTTTTTTGGAGAAAAAAATAATTCCTGGTTTTATTGCATATAATGTATGATCTTTTCCACATTTTACATTATATCCAGCATGAAATTTTGTTCCTCTTTGTTTTATAATTATACTGCCTGATTTTATGTATTCTCCTCCAAAATGTTTTATTCCTAATCTTTTTGAATGTGAATCTCTACCATTTCTAGTTGCTCCACCAGCTTTTTTATGTGCCATTTTTTTTTCCTATTTTTTTTATTTCTATTTTAGTATATTTTTGTCTATGACCTATTTTTTTTTTATGATGTTTTCTTCTTTTAAATTTTAATATTTTTATTTTTTTATTTTTTATATGTGATATAATTTTTGCTGTTATTTTAAAATTTATTAAATCTTTTTTTAAAAAATATATTTTGTTATTTTTATATATTAAAATAATTTCTTTATATTTAAATTTTATTTGTTTTCCTATTTTTTTATTTATTTTATCTATAATTATTTTACTTTTTTCTCTTATTTTATATTGTTTAGATCCTATTCTAATTATTGCATACATTTTAATATACCATTTGAATTAATTTATATATATTATTATTCAAAATGCTAATAAATTAAATTAATATTTTGATATAATTAAATATATATATTATATTTTTTTTAAAGTAAAAAAAATAATTTAAAAGTGTTTTATTATTTTTCAAAACAATATTAATTGTATATTCATTTTAATATTAAATATTTATTAAAGATAGTTTGTTTTTTAATTTTTATTAATTTTATATTTATAATTATTTATTTATAATTATGTTTAATTAGGTAATATAAAATGTTTAATATGATTCGTGGTATGTTTTCTAATGATTTATCTATTGATTTAGGTACAGCAAATACTTTAATTTATGTAAAAAATAAAGGAATTGTTTTAAATGAACCATCTGTTGTTGCTATAAGACAAGATAAAATAGGTTTATCTAAGGTTGTTGCAGCTGTTGGTCTTCAAGCTAAAAAAATGTTAGGTAGAACTCCTGGTAATATTTCTGCTATTAGACCTATGAAAGATGGAGTAATAGCTGATTTTTTTATTACTGAAAAAATGTTACAGTATTTTATAAATCAAGTTCATACTAATAGTTTTATAAGTCCTAGTCCTCGTGTTTTAGTATGTGTTCCTGTTGGTGCTACTCAAGTTGAAAGAAGAGCTATAAAAGAATCTGCTTATGGTGCTGGTGCTAGAGAAGTTTTTTTAATTGATGAACCTATGGCTGCTGCTATAGGTGCTAATTTACCTGTTTCTGAAGCTACTGGATCAATGATTGTTGATGTTGGTGGAGGAACTACTGAAGTAGCAGTTATATCTTTAAATGGTGTTGTTTATTCATCTTCTGTAAGAATTGGTGGAGATAGATTTGATGAATCTATAATTAGTTATATTAGAAGAAATTATGGTTCTTTAATAGGAGAAGCTACAGCTGAAAGAATAAAACATGAAATAGGATCAGCTTATCCTATTGATTCTGTTATAGAAATAGAGGTAAGAGGTAGAAATATGGCTGAAGGTGTTCCAAGAAGTTTTATTTTAAATTCTAATGAAATATTAGAATCTTTACAAGAACCTTTAGGAGGTATTATTAGTGCTGTAATGATAGCGTTAGAACAATGTCCTCCTGAATTAGCTTCTGATATATCTGAAAGAGGAATGGTATTGACTGGTGGAGGAGCTTTATTAAGAAATTTAGATCGTTTATTAATGGAAGAAACTAGTATACCTGTTATTATAGCTGATGATCCTTTAACTTGTGTTGTTAGAGGTGGAGGTAAAGCATTGGAAATGATAGATATTCATAATGGTGAATTATTTAGTGATGAATAATAATATTATTTAATTTTTAGAAGAATTATTTTATGTTTTCAAATAAAAACTATAATTTTTTATTTTTTGTTTTTTTATCTTTTTTATTAATTTTATGTGATTTACATTTTAATTGTTTAAATGGTATTAAATTTTGTTTTAGAAAAGTTAATTTTATTTTTTATGATTTTTTTAATAAATTTAGTATTTATATTAATGATAAAAAAAAGTATTTAAATAATATTAATAATTTAATTTATAAAAATATTTCTCTTAATAAAGAGAATATAGTTTTAAAAAATAAATTACATATGTTAAATAATTTTATAGAAGAAAAAAATAAATTAAGTAGTATTTTAGATACATATGTTTTGAAAAGAAAAAATTTCACTATTGTTAAGTTAATTTCTTTTAAATTAGGTGATAATGATAAATTATTTGTTAGTTCTATTAATAATAGTTATATTAATTATGGTAATTTATTTTTTAATGGAATAGGTATATTAGGGAAAGTTATTGGATTTAATAAAAATGTAGCTGAATTAGAGTTAATATGTCATAAAAATAGTGGTATTTTTGGTAAAATTTTTAGAAATAATGAAGAAGTTATTGTATTAGGTTTTGGTTGTTTAAATGATATGAAAATATATGATATTCCTTTTAATTTTGATATTAAAAAAGGAGATATTATTGTTATTTATTCTTTAAATTCTAATGTTTTTGTTAATTATCCTATAGGAATAGTGAAGAATATTTATTTAGATAAGAATTGTGGTTGTATGAGAGCTAATGTTAAATCTTTTATTAGATATAATAAGTTAGAATTTGGAGTTTTAATTTAAATTAGTTATATAAAATATAATTTAAAATAAAAAAAAAAAATGTTTTTAAATTCTATATATAGTAAATATAATATTTATTGTTTTTTGTTTTTTTTATTTATTTTGTGTATTTTTTTTAATTTTATTAATTTTTTTATAAAAAAAATAAATATATATCCTTCTTTTTTAAATATTTTTTATATTTACATTATATTTTTTTATATTAAAGATATTAAATATTTTTTTTTTAATTTTTTATTTGGTTTTTTAGTTGATATATTATTTGGATGCATATTAGGTAAGAATATTTTAATATATTTATTATCTTCTTATATAATTTCGTATATTAGATTTAATTTTTTTTATTTTTTAAATATAGAAATTTTTTTTATTGTTTTATTTTTTAATTTTTTTTTAAATTTTTTTTCTTTAATTTTTGATTGTTTTTTATTAAATTATAAATTTAATTTATATTTTATTTTTAATGTTTTATTAGATACTCTTTTATGGTTTTTTATAATTAAGTTATTATTTAGTAATAAATTTTATAAGATTATTACTAAATAAGAGGTTTTATGTTGAAAAATATAATTTATGAAAGTATTCTATTTAAGAATAAAATTTCTGAAAATAATTTATTTGATATTTTATCTGATTTATATTTTAATAATAATATATATAGTGAAATTTATTTTCAAAATTTAGTTTTAGAAAATTTTTATTTAGAAAATAGAATATTGAAAAATAATTTTTTGAAAAATATTAGTGGTTTAAGTGTTCGTATTGTTGATCATGAAAAAACTTATTTTTCTTATTCTAATGAAATAAGTTTAAATTCTTTAATAAAATGTGTAAATAAGGTAAAGTTATTTTGTTTAAATAAAATTATTAATAAAAAAATAAATTTAAATTTTTATAATTATTTATTTAATAATTATGAAAATTTTTCTTCTATTAATTTTAATTTAAATAAATCAAAAATAGATTTATTGTTATATTTAGATAATTTTATTAGAAAAAAAAATTTATTTGTTAATTATGTTGGTATAAATTTAGTAAATAGTTATGAGATTATTTTAATTGTTTCTAGTGATGATATTTTTATTGGTGATGTAAGACCTTTGGTTAATATTTTTTTTAAAGTTCAAGTTGAAAAAAATTATAATAAAGGAATTGGTATATGTAGTGGAGGTGGTCGTTATTCATATGAAAATTTATTAAATAAAATTGTAAATGGAGTTTCTTTTGTAGAATATTTAGCAAGTGAATCTTTAAGAATAGCTGAAAATAATTTAAATGCTATAGTTCCTTCTGCTGGATCTATGCCTGTAGTTTTAGGTTCTGGATCTCCAGGAGTTTTATTTCATGAAGCTGTTGGTCATGGTTTAGAGGGTGATTTTATTAGGAAAAAATCTTCTATTTATTCAGAACTTTTAAATAAAAAAGTTGCTTCAAGTTTATGTACTGTAGTTGATGATGGTACTGTATATGGTTTAAGAGGTTCATTGAATATAGATGATGAAGGTGTTTTATCTAAAAAAAATATTCTTATTGAGAATGGTATTTTGAAATCTTTTATGTTTGATAAATTGAATTCTAAATTATTAGGTTTTAATAGTACAGGAAATTCTAGAAGAGAATCTTATGCTCATTTACCTTTACCAAGAATGACTAATACATATTTATTATCTGGTAAAAATAATTTTAATGATTTAATTAATAGTATTGATTATGGTTTATATATTGTTAGTTTATTAGGTGGTCAGGTTGATATTACATCTGGTAAATTTGTATTTACTGTTTTAGAAGGTTATTTAATTAAAAATGGATTAATTTCTAAACCTATTAAAAATGTTACTTTAATAGGATCTGGTATTAATGTTATGAATAATATAACTATGGTTGCAAATGATTTAAAATTTGATTATGGATCTGGAACTTGTGGTAAAGATAATCAAAATATTCCTGTTGGTATAGGTCAACCTTCTTTAAAAATAAGTTCTATGATTGTTGGTGGTATAAATTAATTATATATTAATGGTATATATATGAATATTTCTTTTAGAAAATGATATTTAATTGATTCTAGTAATAAAGTTTTAGGTAGATTAATTACTAGAGTTGTTTATTATCTTATGGGTAAAAATAAATCTAATTATTTACCTTATAAAGATGGTGGAAATTTTGTAATTTTAATAAATATTAATAAAATTGTTGTTACTGGAAAAAAATTTAAAAAAAAAATTTATTATCGTCATAGTGGTTATGTTGGAAATTTAAAGAGTATTTCTTTTGAAAATATGTTTAAAAAATCTCCTGAATATATTATAAGAAAATCAGTTTATGGTATGTTACCTAAAAATACTTTAGGTAGATGTTTTTTAAAAAGATTAAGAGTTTTTAATTATTCTAATCATATATATAATTCTCATAAACCAGTTTTAGTTAAAATTTAAGGATAATTATTTATGTTATATAGTACTGGTCGTCGTAAAACTTCTTCTGCTAGAGTTTTTATGAAAGAAGGTAATGGTAATATTATTATAAATAAAATTGATTTTAAAAAGTATTTTTTTTTTATTATTATGCAAAAGATTATTTTACAACCATTTTTTGTTATTGATAATTTTTTAAATAAATTTGATTTTTATATTACTGTTAAAGGTGGAGGTATTTATGGACAAGCTGTTGCTGTAAGACATGGTATTAGTAGAGTTATTTTAAAATATGATTTATCTTTAAGAAGTAAATTAAAAATTTGTGGTTTTTTGACACGTGATTCTAGGTCTGTTGAGAGAAAAAAATATGGTTTTCGTAAATCTCGTTGTAGACCTCAGTATTCAAAACGTTAAAAATTTTATTTTGTTAAGATTTTAATTTTTAAATAATATTAATTATATTATATATAATAAATATATGTTTAATTTTATTAAATTTAAGTTTAGGAATATAGATGTTTCATTATGAAATTGTTTTTATGATATATCCTGATAAAGGATCTTTAGTAGATGATATTATTAAATATTATTCAAATATTATTAATAGTAATGGTAAAATTGATAGATTAGAAAATTGGGGTTTAAGATATTTATCTTATAATATTAAGAATTATTGCAAAGCTTATTATATTTTAATGAATATATCTATAAATAAAAATTTTATTGATTCTATTATTAAGGATTTGAAAGTTAATAATAATATATTAAGATTTATGGTTTTAAGAAAAAAAAATATAGAAAAAAATCCATCAATAATGATATTAAAAAAAAAATAATTTAAAAGGTTTAATTATGTTTAATTTTTATAGAAATAAAAAATATTCTCGTTTTGTTTTTAAAAAAATGAAATATATAGATTATAAAGATATTAATTTATTAAAAGATTTTATTAGTGAATGTAATAAAATAATACCTTCTAGAATAACAGGAATTTCTTCTAAATATCAAAGAAAATTATCAATAGCTATTAAAAGAGCTAGATATTTAGCTTTACTTCCTTATACTGATTTGCATTCTAATTTAAAGGTTTAATATGATTAAAGTTATAATTTTAAAAAAATTTTTGTTAGGTAATATTGGTGATATTATAAAAGTTAAATCTGGTTATGCAAGAAATTATCTTATTCCTTATGGTTATGTTTTATATGCTTGTAAATATAATTTAAATAAATTTAGTAAAGAAAATTTATTAAATAAAGATAATATAGATAAAAAAAATAAAGAATATAAAAAAATATATAATAAGATATTGAAATTATCTCCATTAAAATTAAGTTTTAGATGTAGTGATAATGGTAAATTATTTGGTTCTTTAAATTCATTAGATATATGTAATATAATTTCTAAAAATATAAATTATAAAATATCTAGAAAATGTGTATCTATAATGGGAGGAAAAATAAAATATTTAGGTGAATATATTGTAAATATTTCTTTATATAAAAAATATACAATTAATTTTATTTTAAATATTGTATCATTAAATAATTAGTTTAATATATTATATTTATTTATTTAATATTTATATTTTAGTTATTTAAAATTAATTTAAATATTTTATTTTTTTTTACTTGTTTTATTTTTTTTTTCTTGTTATATTTATTAATATATTTGTTTTATAAGTTATAAGTGTATTTTGTTCTTTTAAAATAAATAGTTTATATGAGCGCTTGCAAAATAATTAATAAGAATTTTCTTATTTTTTAAATGATGTTTATTTAAAAAATAGGTTGTAGTTTTGTTTTGAAGAGTTTGATCATGGCTCAGATTGAACGCTAGCGGTAAGCTTAACACATGCAAGTCGAACGGCAGCATAAATAGTTTACTATTTGATGGCGAGTGGCGTACGGGTGAGTAAAATCTAGGAATCTGCCTTAAGAAGAGGGATAACTATTGGAAACGATAGCTAATACCGCATAATGTTATTTATAACTAAAGTGGGGGATTCTTTTAGAACCTCATGTCTTAAGATGAGCCTAGACAAGATTAGCTAGTAGGTAAGGTAAAGGCTTACCTAGGCTATGATCTTTAGCTGGTCTGAGAGGATGATCAGCCACACTGGAACTGAGATACGGTCCAGACTCCTACGGGAGGCAGCAGTGGGGAATATTGCACAATGGGGGAAACCCTGATGCAGCTATATCGCGTGTATGAAGAAGGCCTTAGGGTTGTAAAGTACTTTCAGTAGGGAAGAAGGTAAATATATTAATACTATATTTACTTGACGTTACTTACAAAAGAAGTATCGGCTAACTCCGTGCCAGCAGCCGCGGTAATACGGGGGATGCGAGCGTTAATCGGAATTATTGGGCGTAAAGAGCATGTAGGTGGTTTATTAAGTCAGGTGTGAAATCCCTAAGCTTAACTTAGGAACTGCATTTGAAACTAATATACTAGAGTATCGTAGAGGAAGGTGGAATTCCAGGTGTAGCGGTGAAATGCGTAGATATCTGGAGGAATATCAGTGGCGAAGGCGGCCTTCTGGACGAATACTGACACTAAAGTGCGAAAGCATGGGGAGCAAACAGGATTAGATACCCTGGTAGTCCATGCCGTAAACGATGTCAACTTGAAGGTTGTGATGTTTTATAGTTATGACTTTCGTAGCTAACGCGTTAAGTTGACCGCCTGGGGAGTACGACCGCAAGGTTAAAACTCAAATGAATTGACGGGGGCCCGCACAAGCGGTGGAGCATGTGGTTTAATTCGATGCAACGCGAAGAACCTTACCTGGTCTTGACATCCAGCGAATTTTGCAGAAATGTAGAAGTGCTTTCGAGAACGCTGAGACAGGTGCTGCATGGCTGTCGTCAGCTCGTGTTGTGAAATGTATGGTTAAGTCCTATAACGAGCGCAACCCTTATTCTTTGTTGCTACAGGTAATGCTGAGAACTCAAAGAAAACTGCCAGTGATAAACTGGAGGAAGGTGAGGACGACGTCAAGTCATCATGGCCCTTACGACCAGGGCTACACACGTGCTACAATGACATATACAAAGGGCAGCAAGCTTGTAAAAGTAAGCTAATCTCATAAAGTATGTCTTAATTCGGATTGAAATCTGCAACTCGATTTCATGAAGTCGGAATCGCTAGTAATCGTGAATCAGAATGTCACGGTGAATACGTTCCCGGGCCTTGTACACACCGCCCGTCACACCATGGAAGTGTGTTGCAAAAGAAGTAAAATGTTTAACCTGTTTACAGGAGAACTTTTACCACTTTGTGATTCATGACTGGGGTGAAGTCGTAACAAGGTAACCGTAGGGGAACCTGCGGTTGGATCACCTCCTTATTAAATAATATTTTGCAGGCGTTTCATATATTTATTTTATTGTGTCTTCTTCGTCTAAAGGATAGGACATCGCTCTTTCACGGCGATAACAGGGGTTCGAGTCCCCTAGAGGACGTTTTTGTTCTTTTAAAATTTTGTATTCAAGACATTTTTAGGTTGCGAAGTTAAGTAATTAAGCGTATATGGTGGATGCCTTGGCAATTAGAGGCTATGAAGGACGTGTAAATCTGCGAAAAGCATCGATAAGCTGATAAAAAGCGTTTTAGTCGGTGATTTCCGAATGGGGTAACCTAATACAAGTAATATTGTATTATCATTAATTGAATATATAGATTAATGAAGCGAACCAGGAGAACTGAAACATCTAAGTATCCTGAGGAAAAGAAATCAATTGAGATTCCCTTAGTAGTGGCGAGCGAAAAGGGAATAGCCTAGAATATTTATTTAATATTTATATTAGTAGAATAATTTGGAAAAGTTAACGATACAAGGTGATAGTCCTGTATATAAAAATATAAATATTATTATTCTAAAGTAGAACGAAACACGTGAAATTTTGTTTGAAGATAGGGGGACCATCCTCTAAGGCTAAATACTACTAATTGACCGATAGTGAACTAGTACCGTGAGGGAAAGGTGAAAAGAACCCCTGTTAGGGGAGTGAAATAGAACCTGAAACCGTATACGTACAAGCAGTAGGAGCATCTTTTTATTTATTTTGATGTGACTGCGTACCTTTTGTATAATGGGTCAGCGAGTTATATTTTGTAGCAAGGTTAACTTTTTTAAAAGGGAGCCGTAGGGAAACCGAGTCTAAATTTAGGCGTTTAGTTTCAAGATATAGACCCGAAACCCGGTGATCTAACTATGAGCAGGTTGAAGATTAGGTAAAACTAATTGGAGGACCGAACCGACTGATGTTGAAAAATCAGCGGATGACTTGTGGTTAGGGGTGAAAGGCCAATCAAACCGGGAGATAGCTGGTTCTCCTCGAAAACTATTTAGGTAGTGCCTTATGAATTTGTCTTCTGGGGTAGAGCACTGTTTTAGTTAGGGGATTTACCGATCTACCAATCTAATGCAAACTCCGAATACGGAAGATTATTATCATAGGAGACACACATTGGGTGATAAGATCCAGTGTGGAAAGGGAAACAGCCCAGATCGCAAGTTAAGGTCCCTAAATTATAATTAAGTGGTAAACGATGTGGAAAGGCTAAGACAGCCAGGATGTTGGCTTAGAAGCAGCCATCATTTAAAGAAAGCGTAATAGCTCACTGGTCTAGTTTTTTTGCGCGGAAGATGTAACGGGGCTTAAATTATATACCGAAGCTGCGACAATAGTTTTTTTTCTATTGGGTAGAGGAGCGTTCTGTAAGTCGTTGAAGATATATTGTGAAATATATTGGAGATATCAGAAGTGCGAATGCTGACATAAGTAACGATAAAGTAGGTGAAAAACCTACTCGCCGAAAAACTAAGGTTTCCTGTCCAACGTTAATCGAGGCAGGGTAAGTCGATACCTAAGATGAGGCTGAAAAGCGTAATTGATGGACAACAGGTTAATATTCCTGTACTTGTATTATTGCGATTGGGGTAAAGAAGAAGGTTAGATTAGCTAAGTGTTGGATATCTTAGTTTAAGTGTGTAGTGTTATACTTAGGAAAATCCGGGTATTATATGCATGAGACATGATGACTAGATTTTTAAATAAATCAAAGTAATTTATACCATGCTTACGAGAAAAACCTCTAAGCTTAAGATAATATCAAATCGTACTATAAACCGACACAGGTGGTTAAGTAGAGTATACTAAGGCGCTTGAGAGAACTCGGGTAAAGGAACTAGGCAAAATAGTGCCGTAACTTCGGAAGAAGGCACGCTGATATTAAGTGAAAAATATACTTTTTTAGCTGAAATCAGTTTAAAATAACGGCTGGCTGCAACTGTTTATTAAAAACACAGCACTGTGCAAACACGCAAGTGGAAGTATACGGTGTGATGCCTGCCCGGTGCCGGAAGGTTAATTGAGAAAGTCAAAGTGAAAACTTAAAGCTTTTGATTGAAGCCCCGGTGAACGGCGGCCGTAACTATAACGGTCCTAAGGTAGCGAAATTCCTTGTCGGGTAAGTTCCGACCTGCACGAATGGCATAATGATGGCCAGACTGTCTCTACCCGAGACTCAGTGAAATTGAAATTGCTGTGAAGATGCAGTGTACCTGCGGCAAGACGGAAAGACCCCGTGAACCTTTACTATAGCTTGATATTGAATTTTGAATTTTAATGTGTAGGATAGGTGGGAGACAGTGATATAGAAACGCTAGTTTTTATGGAGTCAACCTTGAAATACCACCCTTTAACATTTATTATTCTAACCATTTTCCGTTATCCGGAAATGGAACAGTGTCTGGTGGGTAGTTTGACTGGGGCGGTCTCCTCCTAAAGAGTAACGGAGGAGTACAAAGGTCAGCTAATTACGGTCGGAAATCGTAATTTTAGTGTAAAGGCATAAGCTGGCTTGACTGTGAGCGTGACGGCGCGAACAGATGCGAAAGCAGGTCTTAGTGATCCGGTGGTTTCTGTATGGAAAGGCCATCGCTCAACGGATAAAAGGTACTCCGGGGATAACAGGCTGATACCGCCCAAGAGTTCATATCGACGGCGGTGTTTGGCACCTCGATGTCGGCTCATCACATCCTGGGGCTGTAGTTGGTCCCAAGGGTATGGCTGTTCGCCATTTAAAGTGGTACGCGAGCTGGGTTTAGAACGTCGTGAGACAGTTCGGTCCCTATCTGCCGTAGGCGTTGGAAACTTGAAGGGATCTGCTCCTAGTACGAGAGGACCGGAGTGGGTGTACCTATGGTGTTCAGGTTGTTATTCCAATAGCATTGCCTGGTAGCTAAGTACAAAAAAGATAAGTGCTGAAAGCATATAAGCACGAAACTTACCCTAAGATTAGGTTTCCCAGAAAAATTTTATTTTTCCTAAAGGGTCGTTGTAGACTACGACGTTGATAGGTTAGGTGTGTAAGCATAGTAATATGTTGAGCTAACTAATACTAATAACCCGTGAGACTTAACTTCGCAACCTAAAAATGTTTTATATTTTCTGGCGGTAATAGCATAATAGAACCACCTGAAACCATTCCGAACTCAGAAGTGAAATGTTATAGCGCTAATGGTAGTGTATTTATGCGAGAGTAAGACACTGCCAGAAATTTTTGGTACGGTAGTTCAGTTGGTTAGAATATCAGCCTGTCACGCTGGAGGTCACGGGTTCGAGCCCCGTTCGTACCGTATATTTATTTTTTTTAAAAAAAATGCTATATAATAAAAATAATTTAATTTGAATTGATTTAGAAATGACAGGTTTAAATCCTGAAAAAGATAGAATTTTAGAAATTTTTACTTTAGTTACAGATTTTAATTTAAATATTTTAAAAGAAGGTCCAAATATTGCTATATATCAAAAAAATATATATCTTTCTAATATGAATAAATGAAATTTAAATATTCATAATAAAACTGGTCTTATAAATAGAGTAAAAAATAGTTTTTTAAATGAAAAAAAAGCAGAATTTATTACTATAGAATTTTTAAAAAAATTAGTACCTAAAGGTTGTTCTCCAATATGTGGTAGTACAATAGCTCAAGATAGAAGGTTTTTATTTAATTATATGCCTAAATTAGAAAGTTATTTTCATTATAGGTATATAGATGTTAGTACTATAAGAGAATTAGTTATTAGATGAAATCCTTCTATTTTATATAATTTTAAAAAAAAAAATACTCATATGGCTTTTTTTGATGTTAAAGAATCTATTAAAGAATTAATTTTTTATAAAAAAAAAATTTTTAATTTTAATTGCGGAAATAGCTCAGCTGGTAGAGTGTAACCTTGCCAAGGTTAAGGTCGCGAGTTCGAGTCTCGTTTTCCGCTTTATGTTTAGTAAAATTATATATATAAATAATATAAAAAAAATGCGTTTTATATCTGAAAAGTTTTCTTTTTTTTTAAATAAAGGTAATTTTTTATATTTAAGTGGTCCTTTAGGTTGTGGTAAATCTTTTTTTTGTAATTTTTTAGTTAAAAAATTAGGTTATAAAGGTATTATAAAAAGTCCAACTTATTCTTTAGTAAATATATATAATCTTAAGTTTTTTAATGTTTTTCATTTTGATTTTTATAGATTATTATCTTTTAATGAATTATTTGATATAGATATTTATTCATATTTTAATAACGATAATATTTGTTTAGTTGAATGACCTGATAAATTTATTAACTATTTACCTAAACCTACTTTTTATTTAAAATTTAGTTATTTAAAATTAGATAAACGTATTATAATTGTAAATTATTATAATTATTTATATAAAAAATATTTAAGTAATTTTTAATAGATTTTATTTTTAAATAAATATTTAAAATAATATTAATTTTAAATTATTTTAATTTTTAAACAAATAATGTTTAAATTAATTTTATTAAATATTTTAATTTTATTTTTTATTTTAAATTATAATTAAATTATATGATTAATTTTTAAAAAAATATTTTATTTATTTGTATTTCTATAATTAAATATATATAGTGTATATTTAAATTTTAATATTTTATATTTATTTATATATTTTATGAATAATGATATTAAAGTTTTTTGTATATTAGGTCCTACTGGAATTGGTAAAACTTTAATGATTATGGAATTATATAATTTATTACCTTTTCCTATAGAAATAATTAGTGTTGATTCTGGTTTAATTTATAAAGAAATGAATATAGGTACAGCTAAACCTTCTTTGAAAGAGTTATCTATTTATCCTCATAAATTAGTTAATATTTTAGATCCTAAAAAATCATATTCTGTTAGTGATTTTTTTTATGATGTTAATAAAGAAATATATTGTGCATTTTTAAATAAAAAAATACCAATTCTTGTTGGTGGAACAATGATGTATTATAATGTTTTATTTAATGGATTATATGATATTCCAAATATAAATAATAATATTCGTAATTATGTTACTAATTTATTTAAAAAATATGATTGTAAAAGTATTTATAAATTTTTTAGAAAAATAGATTACAATTCTGCTAAAAATATTCATTTTAATGATAAATATAGAATTATTAGAAATTTAGAAGTTTATTTTTCTACTAATAAAAATATGTCTTTTTATAAAAAAAATAAGATTTTTGCAAATTTTAATATTTATAAAATAATAATTTTAAATAAAGATAAAAATAAATTATTTTTAAATATAAAAAATAGATTTTTAAATATGTTAAATATTGGTTTTGAAGAAGAAGTTAAAAGTTTATATAATAGAAAAGATTTAAATATTAATATGTCTTCTATGAAACGTATTGGTTATAATCAAATGTGATTATATTTTGATAAAAAAATAAGTTATAAACAAATGATTAGTTTAAGTATAAAAAATACTAATTTTTTGGTTAAAAAACAAATTACTTGATTAAAAAAATGATTAAAATTTTCTAAAGTTATATATTTAAATAATTATAATAGTTGTATAAATAAAATTTATAAATTTATTAAAAAATGTGTGTTAAAAAATTATTAAATGATTAAAAATTTAGTTATTTATATTTATTTTAAAAAAATTAATTTTATAGAAAAAAATGAGTTTATTAAACTTATTAAGTCATCTGATATGTTAATTAATAAATTTATTTATATTCGTATAAGAAAAATTAATAAAAAATATTTTTTTGGTATTGGAAAATTAAATGAAATTTTTTTTCTTATTAAAAAAAAAAAATATAATCAATTATTGATAAATATTGTTTTAAAAAGTATACAAGAATATAATTTAAAAAAATTTTTAAATTGTAATTTATTAAATAGAATAAATATTATATTAAATATATTTAAAAAAAGAGCTATTGATACTTATAGTAAATTACAAGTGGAATTAGCATATTTAAATTATTTAAGTACTAGATTAATTAAAAAATGAACTCATTTAGAAAGACAAAAAGGTGGAACAAAATATATTTCTGGTCCTGGTGAAAAACAAATTGAAATAGATAGAAGAATAATAAAAAAAAAAATTAATTTTGTTTTAAATAAAATAAATAAAAATATTTTAAATAAAAATAAAGAAAAATTTTTAAGAAATAAAAATAAAATACCTTTAGTATCTTTAGTCGGATATACTAATTCAGGAAAATCAACTTTATTTAATTATCTTACTAAATATAATTTAGAAAGTAAGGATTCTTTTTTTACTACATTAGATACTTATATTAAGAAGATAATTAAATTTAAATTTTTTTGTAATGTTTTAATATCAGATACTATAGGTTTTATTAGAAATTTACCTCCTGTTATATATAATGCTTTTAAAAGTACATTACAAGAAATTAAAAATTCTGATCTTATTTTGCATATTGTTGATATTTCTGATATTTATTTTAATAATTATATTAATATAGTAAATTTAATTTTATCTGATTTAAATATTAATAATATACCTATTGTTTTGGTAATGAATAAAATAGATAAAATATATGGTTTAAAAGAAAATATTGAATTTAATATTAATAATAAACCTATAAAAGTATGAATTTCTGCTAAAAATGAATTAGGCATAATTTTTATTAAAAAAGTTATTGATTATTATATTTTTAATAAATTTACTAAATATAGTTTATTTGTTCCTTTAAATTTATTTAATATATTTAATGATTCTGAATATAAAAAAAGAATTAGTGATATAAAATGAAATAATTTTAAAAAATATTATACTTTAAAAATTTTTTTAACAAAAAATGAATTTTATTTTTTTTTAAAAAAATATCCTAATATTATTATTAATTTATAAATAATTATGAATATATTTTATGGTATTAATACAGTAAAAAATTTATTAAAATATAAATATACTTATATAGAAAAAGTTTTTTTATGTTTAAGGAAGAAAAATATTAAATTAATGAATTTAAAAAAAATAATTTTATATAAAAAAATTAATTTAATTGTTTTTTCTCCTGAAATTTTTAAAAAGAAATTTAATAAATTAAATATTTCTCATCAAGGAGTTATTGTTTTTATTAAGAAAAATATATTTAATTTTAGATTAAATGATTTTTTAAATAGAATAAAAAAAAAGAATAGTTTTTTTTTAATATTAAATAATATAATGAATCCTTATAATTTAGGAGCTTGTATAAGAACAGCAGTAGCTTCAGGAATAAGTGGTATTATAGTGAGTAAAAATAATACAGTTTCTATAGAAAATAGTATTGTTCATAAAACATCTTCTGGTTCAATATATAAAACTTTTATATTTCAATATTCTAATATATCAAATATAATAAATATATTTAAAAATAAAAAATATTTTGTTATTGGAACAACTATTGAGAAGTACAATTGTATATTTAATTATAATTTTTCTAAAATTAATTCTTTAGTATTAATATTAGGATCTGAAGATAAAGGTATTAAAAAATCTATTAAAAAAAAATGCGATATATTAGTTAATATACCTATTAAAAATATAAATTCTTTAAATTTATCTGTTGCATGTGGTATTTCTATTTTTGAAATATTAAGACAAAAAAAATTATTTTAATATTTCTCCTTTTTTAAAAAAATTTTTTTTTGAATTAATAAAATCTATTATATTTAATATTTTTTTATTATTTATTTGTATTTTTTTTATTTCTATAGGATATGTTATTGTATTTATTATTAATTTTTTTTTGTTATAAGTTAATATTTTTCCTGGTTTATCCTTTTTTTTTTTATTTATTATTTTTATTGATCATATAAATATTATTTTTTTTTTGTGATAAAAATATGTTTTTGGTCATAAAAAAAATGCTTTTATTTTTTTATATATAGTTATAGCATTATTTTTTTTTCATTTTATTAGTCCATCTTTTTTTTTTATTTTTTTTGCATATGTAATATATTTTTTATTTTGTTTTTTATATATATATTTTTTAAAATAAAAATTTATTATTATTTTTTTAATTAATCTTATACTAATTATTTGTATTCTATTTAGTAATGATAAATAGTTATCATGATTTTTTATTTTACATTTTTTTTGATATATTATTTTTCCTTGATCTATATATTTATTTATTTTTATAAATGTAACTCCTGTTTTTTTATCTCCTGATAATATACTATTTTGTATTGGTGATGATCCCCTTCATCTTGGTAATAATGATGCATGTATATTTATAAATCCATTTTTAGGTATATTTATTATTGATTCAGGGATTTTGTATCCATAAGAAATTAATATTCCTATGTCTATATTATTTTTTTTAATTTTATTTTTTATATTTTTTAATTCTTCAATTGTTTTTGTTTCAAATATTTTTATTTTTTTTTTATTTAATATTTTTTTTATTTTTTTTTTTTTTTTAGTTATTATATATTTAATATTAAATTCTTTACATTTTAATAAATATTTTAAATGATTTATTGAAAATTTATTATTTCCTGCAAATATGATATTTATTTTTTTTTTCATATTTATTTTGTTTAATATTTATTTATATGATCTATAAATAATATTCCTTTAGTGTGATCTATTTCATGTTGAATACATATAGATAATATATTTTTACATTTGAATTTTATTTTTTTTCCATATATATTATATGCTTCTATTATTATTTTTTTATGTCTTTTTATATATGAACTAAAATTTTTTATTGATAGACAACTTTCTTTTGAAATAATTACTTTTTTTTTTTTTATTATTTTTGGATTAATAAATATTAATTTACTAAATTTTTTTTTAAAAACATCTATTATAATTATTGATTTATTTATATTTACTTGTATTGCTGCTAATCCAATACCATTATTGTAATACATGGTATCAAACATATCTGATATATTTTTTTTTAATTCTTTATTAAATAAAGTAACTATTTTACTTTTTTTTCTTAATATTTTATTTGGGTATGTAATTATTTTTAATATTGACATATTATTATTATTTTATTACCCAAGGCGGGATTCGAACCCGCACAGTTTTATGTAACTGAGGGATTTTAAGTCCCTTGTGTCTACCTTTCCACCACTTGGGCTTAATATAATTTGTATTAAGCGTGTCCCGGAATTGAACCGGGATTATATGGATTTGCAATCCAGTGCATTACCTGTCTGCCAACACGCTATATAAAATATTAAATATATATTATATAATATATTTGTATAAAAATAAAATTTAATTTTTTAAAATTAGTATAAATATATAAAATATAGTAAAATATATATTGTGTTAATTTGTATTATTATTTTATTTAATTTAAATATTATTTATATTTAATATTTTATTTATAATTTTATGTCTACAATAAATCAATTATTACGTAAATCTCGTTTAAGAAAAATTATTAAAAATAATGTTCCTGCTTTAAATAGTTGTCCTCAAAAAAGAGGTGTATGTATAAAAGTTTATACTACTACTCCTAAGAAACCAAATTCTGCTCTTAGAAAAGTTTGTAGAGTTCGTTTAACTAATAATTTAGAAGTTACAGCTTATATACCTGGAGAGGGTCATAATTTACAAGAACATTCTATTGTATTAATTAGAGGTGGAAGAGTAAAGGATCTTCCAGGAGTTCGTTATCATGTAATTAGAGGTTCTTTAGATTGTAGTGGTGTAAAAGATAGAAAAAGATCTAGATCAAAATATGGAGTTAAAAAAAATTAAATGGATGTTTATTTATTATGAGGATTATTTAATGTCTCGTCGTGTTGTTTTTAATAATAGGAAAATTGTTTCTGATTATATATATAATTCTGAATTAGTTTCTAAATTTATAAATATATTAATGTATGATGGAAAAAAATCAATTGCTGCAAATATTTTATATAAATCTTTAAATATAATTTCTAAAAAAGTTAAGAAAAGTGGTTTAGAATTATTAAAATTAGCATTAAATAATGTTAAACCTATAGTTGAAGTTAAATCTAGAAGAGTTGGTGGTACTACTTATAGAATTCCAGTAGAGGTTAGACCGTCAAGAGGTTATACTTTAGCTATACGTTGAATTATTTTTTCTGCTAGAAAAAGATCTAATAAAAAAATGTTTTTAAATTTAGCTGATGAATTATTAGATGCAATAAATAAAAAAGGTTTATCAATTAAAAAACGTGATGAAATTCATCGTATTGCTGAATCTAATAAAGCTTTTGCTCATTATAGATGATAATTTTAATTTTTATATTGAGGAATTTATATGTCTCGTATTACATCTATATTAAATTATCGTAATATTGGTATTAGTGCTCATATTGATGCTGGAAAAACTACTTTAACTGAGCGAATTTTATTTTATACTGGTGTTAATTATAAATTAGGTGAAGTTCATGATGGAACAGCTACAATGGATTGAATGGAACAAGAACAAGAAAGAGGTATTACTATAACTTCTGCTTCTACTACTACATTTTGATCAGGTATGTTCAAACAATATGTTAATCCATATAGGATAAATATTATAGATACTCCAGGTCATGTAGATTTTACTGTTGAAGTAGAAAGATCAATGAGAGTATTAGATGGAGCTGTTATGGTATATTGTTCTGTTGGTGGAGTTCAGCCTCAATCTGAAACTGTTTGAAAACAAGTTAATAAATATAATGTTCCTCGTATTGCTTTTGTAAATAAAATGGATCGTGTTGGATCTAATTTTTTTAATGTATTAGATGATTTAAAAGATAAGTTTAATGTTTCTGTTTTACCAATTCAATTACCTATAGGTTCAGAAGATAATTTTTCTGGAATTATTGATTTAATTAAAGAAAAATTTATTATTTGAAAAAATGATAATTTTGGATTAAATTATATTACTAATAATATTAGTAAAAAAAATAGTTTTTACGATTCTTTTATTTTTTGAAGAAATAAAATTATTGAATTAGTTGCTGATTATTCTGATGAATACACAAATAGATATTTAAATGGTGAAAATTTTAGTGAAAAAGAAATTAAATTAGTTTTAAGAAAAAAAGTTTTAAATAATGATATTTTATTAGTTACATGTGGATCTGCTTTTAAAAACAAAGGAATTCAATGTTTATTAGATTGTATAATTGATTATTTACCTTCTCCTAAAGATATAGGTAAAATATGTGGTTTGAATATTAAAAATAATGATAATATTTGTCGTTTATCTTCTGAATCAGAACCTTTTTCTTCTTTAGCTTTTAAAGTTACTAATGATCCATTTGTTGGAAATTTAACTTTTTTAAGAATTTATTCAGGATTTATTAAATCTGGAAATACTGTTTTAAATTCTACTACTAATAAAAAGGAAAGAATTGGTCGTATAGTTCAAATGCATGCTAATAAAAAAGAAGAAATTAAAGAAGTTTTTGCTGGAGATATAGCAGCTGCTATAGGATTAAAAGATGTTGTTACTGGTGATACTTTATGTGATATTAATAATCCTATTTTATTAGAAAAGATAAAATTTCCAAATCCTGTAATTTCAGTTTCTATTGAACCTAAAACTAAATTAGATCAAGAAAAAATGGGTATTGCTTTATCTCGTTTAACAAAAGAAGATCCTACATTTAAGAGTTTTTTTAATAAAGAATCTAATCAAACAATAATATCTGGTATGGGTGAATTACATTTGGAAATTATAGTTGATAGGATGAAAAGAGAATTTAATGTAAATTGTAGTATTGGTAAACCTGAAGTTGCTTATAGAGAAACTATATTGAATAGTATTAAAAACGTTGAAGGTAAATATATAAAACAAACTGGAGGAAGGGGTCAATATGGACATGTTGTTATTGATTTATCTCCTTTATTGGAATCAGAGATATCTAAATCTAAAAATGGTTATTTATTTATTAATGATATAAAAGGTGGTGTTATTCCAAATGAATATATACAATCTATAGATAAAGGAATACAAGAACAATTAAGATGTGGTCCCTTAGCTGGGTATCCAGTAGTAAATATAAAAGTGAGATTATTTTTTGGATCATATCATGATGTTGATTCTTCTGAGATAGCATTTAAAATAGCTGCTTCAATTGCTTTTAAAAAAGCTTTTTTAAAGGCTAAGCCTATTTTATTAGAACCAATTATGAAAGTTGATGTTGAAACTCCAGAATATTATATGGGTAATGTAATAAGTGATTTAAATCGTCGTAGAGCAATTATAGATGAAATAAATGATATTAATTTAGGTAAATTAATTAAATCTTATGTTCCATTATCAGAAATGTTTGGTTATGCTACTGATTTAAGATCTCAAACTCAAGGAAGAGCTTTATATTCTATGGAATTTTATAGATATAAAGTTACTCCTGGATATATTTGTGAAAAAATAGTAAAATTACGTAATTATTAATAATAAATATAGGATATTTATGTCAAAAGAAAAATTTAATCGTTCTAAAATACATATTAATGTAGGAACTATAGGTCATGTTGATCATGGTAAGACTACTTTAACTTCAGCAATTACAACAATTTTGGCAAAAAAATATGGTGGAAAACCATGTGCTTTTGATCAAATAGATAATGCTCCTGAAGAAAAAGAAAGAGGTATAACTATTAATACTTCTCATGTTGAATATGATACTAAATTAAGACATTATGCTCATGTTGATTGTCCAGGTCATGCTGATTATATAAAAAATATGATTACTGGTGCTGCTCAAATGGATGGTGCTATTTTAGTTGTTGCTGCAACTGATGGTCCTATGCCTCAAACAAGAGAACATATTTTATTAGCTAGACAAGTTGGTGTACCTTATATTGTTGTTTTTTTAAATAAATGTGACATGGTTGATGATGAAGAGTTATTAGAATTAGTGGAAATGGAAGTAAGAGATATATTAAATCAATATAATTTTCCTGGAGATAAAACTCCAATTATTAGAGGATCAGCTTTAAAAGCATTAGATGGTATAAATAAATGAGAAAAAAAAATTTTTGATTTATCTAATGTTTTAGATAGTTATATTCCTGATCCTAAAAGAGATATTGATAAATCATTTTTATTACCAATAGAGGATATTTTTTCTATATCTGGAAGAGGTACAGTTGTAACTGGAAGAATAGAAAAAGGTATTATTAAAATAGGTGATGAAGTTGAAATAGTTGGTATAAGAAATACTCAAAAATCTATTTGTACTGGTATTGAAATGTTTCGTAAATTTCTTGATGAAGGAAGAGCTGGAGAAAATGTTGGTATTTTATTAAGAGGTATTAAAAGAGAAGATATAGAAAGAGGTCAAGTTTTATCAAAACCTGGTACTATTAATCCTCATACTTATTTTGAATCTGAAGTTTATGTATTATCAAAAGAAGAAGGAGGAAGACATACTCCATTCTTAAATGGTTATCGTCCTCAATTTTATTTTAGAACTACTGATGTTACTGGTACAATAGAATTACCTAAAGGTGTTGATATGATTATGCCTGGAGATAATGTTAAAATTTTTGTTAAATTATTTAATCCTATAGCTATGGATGAAGGTTTACGTTTTGCTATTAGAGAAGGAGGTCGTACTGTTGGTGCTGGAATAGTTAGTAAAATTATTGTTTAATTATTTGAAATTTTTATGAAAAATCAAAGAATGAGAATAAAATTAAAATCTTTTGATCATCGTTTAATAGATATATCTACTTTAGATATAATAGAAACTGCTAGAAAAACTGGAGCTAGAGTTTGTGGTCCTATACCATTACCTACTTCTATTGAACGTTTTACTGTTTTAACTTCTCCTCATGTTGATAAAGATGCTAGAGATCAATATGAAATTAGAATACATAAACGTTTAATAGATATAGTAGAATCTACAGATAAAACTGTTGATGCTTTAATGAGGTTAAATTTAGCTTCTGGTGTTGATGTTCAAATAAGTTTAGGATAATAATATTTATTATTATAAAAAATATGATTGTTTTAATGGGAAAAAAAATTGGTATGACACAAATACTTGATTTAAATAATTTGTTTATACCTGTTACTATAATAGAATTTAGTAATAATATTATTACTTCTATAAATAAAAGTAGTAATAAAAAAAAAGTTCAAATAACTACTGGTAAAGTTAATTTTAAAAAACTTAATAGATCTAGAAAAATTTTTTTTAAAAAAATAAATGTAAAGCCTGGATTATATTTATATGAAGTTCCGTATATTAAAAATTTACATACTGAAATTGGTAAAAATTTAGATGTTAGTATATTTAATAATATAAATAAAGTTAATGTAACTGGTATTTCTAAAGGAAAAGGTTTTTCTGGTACTATTAAAAGATGAAATTTTAAAACTCAAGATAAAAGTCATGGTAATTCTTTATCACATAGAGTTCCTGGTTCTATTGGTCAAAATCAAAGTCCTGGAAAAGTTTTTAAAGGTAAAAAAATGTCTGGTCATTTAGGTAATTTTAAAGTTACTAAAAAAAATCTTGATGTTGTTAATATATATTTAGAAAAAAATTTACTTATTGTTAAAGGATGTGTACCTGGTTTTAATAATAGTTATGTTATTGTTAAATCTAAGTAAATAATTTAAGAGATTTTTATGGATATAATTTTAAAAGATACTAATAGTAATATTACATTGTTAGATAATATTTTTAATGTTCCTTTTAATATGTCTTTAATACATCAAGTTGTAGTTTCTTTTAGACATAATTGTCGTCAAGGTAGTGTTTCTCAAAAATCTAGGTCTGAAGTAAGAGGATCTAATAAAAAACCTTGAAAACAAAAAGGTACTGGTAGAGCTAGGTCTGGATCTATTAAAAGTCCTATATGAAGATCTGGAGGTGTTACTTTTGCATCTAAACCTAAAAAATATTATTCAAAAATAAATAAAAAGGTTTATTTAAATTCTTTAAAAATTGTTTTGTCTGAATTATATAGATCATCTAGATTTTATGTTTTTAATAAAATTAAAATTGATAAACCAAAAACTAAGAAATTTTTAGAAAAATTTAATTTTTTAGATATTAGAAAGTTGTTAATAATAAATGATAGTTTTGATAGATTTTTATATTTATCTACTAGAAATTTATTTAGTGTTAAAATTATTAATATTAATAATATAAATGTATTAGATTTAATTAAATGCAGAAATGTTGTTTTTACTTTAAAATCTATAAAGAAGTTTGAGGATAAATGTATTAATGCATAATAAAATTTATAATTGTTTTGATTGTATTAAAAAAATTTGTTTTTCAAGTAAAACATCTTTTTTTAAGAAAAATAATAATACTTTAGTTTTTAAATTTAATAAAAATATAAATAAATTAGATATATTTAATTGTATATCTAAAGTTTTTGGTGTAAAAATTAAAAAAATAAGAACATTGTTAGTTAAAAGAAAAAAAAAAATAAATAAAAAAAAAATAGGTTATACTAAAATTTGAAAAAAAGTTTATGTTATTTTAAAAAAGGATCAAAAAATTAAATTAAATGATATATTTTCGGTATAAGGTATAATTATGGTAGTTATAAAATATAATCCTATTACTCCTGGATATAGAAATAAAACTAGAATTTTAAATAAATATTTATATAAAGGTAAACCTTATAATTATTTATTAAAAAAAAAAAAAAAAAAGAGTGGTCGTAATAATTTAGGTAGAATAACAGTCCAACATAGAGGTGGAGGTAATAGAAAAAAATATAGAATTATAGATTTTAAAAGAAATAAAGATAATTTATATGGTTTAGTTGAACGTATTGAGTACGATCCTAATCGTTCTTCTTTAATTGCTTTAATTTTATATAAAGATGGAGAAAGAAGATATATTATATATCCTAAAGATTTATTAGTTGGTAATAGTATAATTTCTGGAGAAAATATACCTATTAAAATAGGTAATTGTTTATTTTTAAAAGATATTTCTATTGGTTCTTTTATTCATAATATAGAATTAGTTCCTGGAAGAGGTGGTAAATTAGTTAGATCTGCTGGTTCATATGCTCAAATTATTTCTAAAGAATTAAAATATGTTTCTATAAGATTACGTTCAGGTGAAATAAGAAAAATAAATTCTTTATGTAGAGCTACTATAGGTCAAGTTGGTAATTCTGAACATATGTTACGTATTTTAGGTAAAGCAGGTTCTAAAAGATGATTAGGTATAAGACCTACTGTTAGAGGTACGGCTATGAATCCTATAGATCATCCTCATGGTGGAGGTGAAGGAAGAAATTTTGGTAAACATCCTGTTACTCCTTGAGGTTTTAAAACTAAAGGAAAAAAAACAAGAAAAAATAAAAGAACTAATAAATTTATTGTAAAATTTCGTAAAAAATAATTTATAAAGGTTAAGTAAAATGTCTCGTTCTTTTAAAAAAGGTCCATTTATTGATTTTCATTTATTTAAAAAAATAGAAAAAGCTTTATTAAGTAAAAATAAAACTCCTATAAAAACTTGATCAAGAAGATCTACAATAATACCTAATATGGTTGGATTAACAATTTTGGTTCATAATGGTAAAATTCATATACCAGTATATATTACTGAAGAAATGATTGGTCATAAATTAGGAGAATTTTCTCCAACAAGAACTTATAGAGGACATTTATCTAATACGAAAAAAATAAAAAAAGAATAATTTGTTAGGAAATATATTTATGGTAAATATAATAGCAAAAAATCGTTATGTTAATATATCGGATAGAAAATTAAGAATAGTAGCTAATTTTATTAGAGGTAAAAAGGTTAATTGATCTTTAAATGTTTTATTTTTTATGAAAAAAAAAGCTGCTATTTTAATTAGAAAAACTTTATATTCTGCTTTATCTAATGCAAAACATAATAATGGAATTAAAAGTAATTCTTTAATAATAAGTCAAATATATATAGATAAAGCTGTTTTTTATAAACGTATTTTATATAGAAATAAAGGAAGAATAAATTATATTTTAAAAAAAACAAGTCATATTACAATAATTATTTCTTAATTTTATTAAAGGTATTATATGGGTCAAAAAGTTAATCCTAATGTAATTCGTTTTGGTATTACAAAGATGTGAAATTCTACTTGATTTGCTACTAAAAAAGATTTTGCAAATAATTTAGAAAATGATTTTAAAGTTAGATCTTATTTAAATAAAAAATTATATAAAGCGTTAATATCTAAAATATTAATTGAAAGACCTGCTAATAAAAGTATTAAAATAACTATATATACTGCTAGACCTGGTGTTGTTATAGGAAAAAAAGGAGAAGATATTGAAAAATTAAAAAAAAAAGTTTCTTTAATTTCTAATGTTCCATGTCAAATAAATATATATGAAATAAAAAAAATAGAAATTGATGCTAAATTAATTGCTGATAATATATCTTTTCAATTAGAAAAAAGAATGATGTTTAGAAGAGTTATGAAAAGATCTATTAATAATGCTATTCGTTTAGGTGTTAAAGGGATAAAAGTAGAAATTAGTGGTAGATTAGGTGGAACTGAAATAGCTAGAAGAGAATGATATAGAGAAGGAAGAATTCCATTACATACATTAAGAGCAGATATAGATTATTGTGTATCTAAAGCTATTACTGCTTATGGAGTTATTGGAATTAAAGTTTGAATTTTTAAAAATGAAATTTTTGATAAATATCATTCTATTAAAATATATAATAAAAATATTTTTAATTCTAAAAAAATTTATAGAAAAAAATTAATAAGTAAAAGAAAAAGGTATTAATATGTTATGTCCTAAAAAAACTAAATATAAAAAAATGCAAAAAGGTCGTAATAAAGGAATATCTAATGATATTAATATTATTTTTGGGAAATTTGGTTTAAAAGCTATTACTAGAGGGTTTATATCTTCTAAACAAATTGAATCTGCTAGAAGAGTTATTACTCGTGTTTTAAAAAAGCAAGGTTATATATGAATAAGAATTTTTCCAGATAAACCTATGACTAAAAAACCTTTAGAAGTAAGAATGGGTAAAGGTAAAGGTAATGTTGAATATTGAGTTTCTGTTATAAAACCTGGGAAAATATTATATGAATTGTCTGGTGTTAATGAAAATTTAGCTAAGAAAGCTTTTAAATTAGCTAGTGCAAAATTATCTGTTAAAACTATTTTTGTTATTAGAAATAATTTATTATGTCAAACAATAAATTTTTAAAAAATAAAAAAATAAAAGAATTAAAATTAGAATTAAATAATTTATTAAAAGAAAAGTTTAATTTAAAAATATATAAATTATCTGGTAATTTAAAAAAAACTCATTTAATTAAATTATGTAAAAAAAAAATAGCTAAATTAAGAACATTTTTATGTAATTTTTTGAAGGAAAAATAATGGTTATTAAAAAAATTTGTGGTTTAGTAATAAGTAATAAAATGAATAAAACTATTATTGTTAAAGTTTCTAAATATAGAAAAAATAAAGTTTATGGTAAATATATTAAAAAAAATATTAAATTATATGTTCATGATGAATTAAATAAATGTAAAAAAGGAGATTTTGTTGAAGTAATTTCATCTCGTCCTTTATCTAAAAAAAAATGTTGAATTTTAAATAAATTTATTAGTAAAAAATAATTGGATATATTATGATTCAAGAAAGATCATTGTTAAAGGTTGCTGATAATTCAGGTATTAAAATAGTAATGTGTATTAGAATTTTAGGTGGTAGTAAAAGAAAATATGCAAATATTGGTGATATAATTAAAGTAGTGGCTAAAGAAGTTATTTCTTATAGTAAAATTAAAAAAGGTGATGTTTTAAGAGCTGTTATAATTCGTTCAAAATATGGAGTATCTAGATCTGATGGATCTTTTGTTAGATTTGATAATAATTCTTGTGTAATATTAAATAGTACTAATTATCAACCTTTTGGTACTAGAATATTTGGTCCTGTAGCTAGAGAAATTAGATCAGATAGATTTATTAAAATTATATCTTTAGCTCCTGAAGTTGTTTAATTTTTGGTATTTATTATGGCATGTAAATTTCATTTAAACGATAAAGTTTTTATTATTACTGGAAAAGATAAAGGTAAAGAAGGTATAATTAAAAAAATTTCTTTAAAAAATAATAAAGTATTATTAGATGGTTTAAATTTAGTTTTTAAACATAAAAAATCTATTCCATCTAGTAACATAGTTGGAGGTATTTATAAGAAAGAATCTTGAGTAGATATTTCTAATATTAGTCATTTTTGTATTATTTCTGGAAAAATTTTTGTTTCTAGAATTGGTTTTATATATATAAAAAATAAAAAAAAACGTTATTTAAAATATAATAATATGATTATTAAATAATATGAGTAAATTATTTGATTTATATAATAATGTTGTTAAAAAAAAATTAATTAAGAAATTTAATTATATTTCTGTTATGCAGGTTCCTAAATTAGTTAAAATTGTTTTAAATGTTTCATTAAATTCAGAATTTTTAGAGAAAAAGAAAATTAATGATGTTTTTTTAAATTTAAAACTTATTTCTGGTCAAAAACCTATTTTTACTAGATCAAAAAAGTCTATATCTAATTTTAAAATTAGAAAAAATTTTATTATTGGTTGTAAAGTTACTTTAAGAAAAGATAATATGTGAAATTTTTTAGATAAATTAATATTTATAGTTATTCCTAGAATAAGAGATTTTAGAGGTTTTTCTAAAAAATCTTTTGATAAAAATGGAAATTTAAATATTGGGATAAAGGAACATAATATTTTTCCAGAAATAAATTATGAAAAAATTATTTGTAATCATGGTTTAAATATATCTATTATTATTAAAAATAATGGAATTAATGAATCATTTAAATTATTAAAATATTTTTATTTTCCATTTAAACTATTTAATTAATTATGACAAAAAAATCTATATTAGCTCGTGAAAAAAAAAGAAAAATTTTAGCAAAAAAATTTTATTTAATAAGAATGAAATTAAAAAAAATTATTTCTAATATTAATATTTCTAATAAAGATAGATGGAAAGCAGTTATTAAATTACAATCTTTACCAAGAGATTCTAGTATTATTAGACAACGTAATAGATGTAGACAAACTGGTAGATCTCATGGTTTTTTAAGAAAATTTGGTTTAAGTAGAATTAAGTTTCGTGAATTTGCTGTAAATGGTGATATTCCTGGATTAAAAAAATCTAGTTGATAATTATTTTGCTGGGTAAAAATATGAGTATGCAAGATCCTATTGGAAATATGTTAACTTGTATAAGAAATTCTCAATTATCTAAAAAAAATATTGTTGAAATTTATTATTCTAAGTTTAAAAAATCTATTTTAGATATATTTTTAAAAGAAGGTTTTATAAGAAAAATTAAAATTATTATATTAAATAATAATAAAAAAAAAATTTTAGTATATTTAAAATATTTTTCTAATGTTCCTGTTATCTATGAACTAGTTCAAATTAGTCGTCCTAGTTTACGTATATATATGTCTTGTAAAAAGATACCTATTTTAAAATCAGGTTTAGGTGTTATTATAGTATCTACTAATAAAGGTGTTATGACAGATAAACAGGCTCGTTTATTAAATATAGGTGGAGAAATTATTTGTAGTATATATTAATAGGTGTAAATTATATGTCACGTATTGCTAAAAATCCTGTTATAATTCCAAGTTCTATTAAATTTTTTTTTAATAAAAACGTTTTATTTTTAATTAAAGATAAATTAAAAATAAAATGTGTTATTCATCCATCTGTTATTTTATCTATTACAGAT
Organism: Candidatus Stammera capleta; assembly: GCA_015134075.1. Lineage (GTDB taxonomy): Bacteria > Pseudomonadota > Gammaproteobacteria > Enterobacterales > Enterobacteriaceae > Stammera > Stammera capleta_B. The sequence goes on along the minus strand of CP062308.1, from coordinate 40,535 downwards.
AATAAAATATTTTTTAATGTTAATAAAAAATATTTTAATTCCTGGATGTATGCTGGAACAACTAGATCTATAATTAATAATTATATAATTGGATTAATTAATGGTTTTTCTAAAAAATTGGTTTTAGTTGGTATTGGTTATAAAGCTTATATAGAAAATAATATTTTATTTTTAAATTTAGGTTTTTCTTATACTATTAAATATAAAATTCCTTTAAGTGTTTCAATTAAATGTATTGATTTCAATAATATAATTATAAAAGGTTATGATAAACAATTAGTTGGACAGATAGCGTCAGAAATAAGATCTTTTAAGAAACCTGAATGTTATAAATCTGGAAAAGGAATAAGATATAAAAATGAATTTGTTAAAATAAAAGAAAGTAAAAAAAAAATTAAATAAATAAAATTATGTTTAATAAAAAACAGTCTCGTTTACGTAGATGTAAAAAATTACGTTTTTTTGCTAAAAAATATAATAAATTACGTTTAGTTGTTTATAGAACTTCTAAACATATTTATTCTCAAATTATATTATTTAAAAATAATAATTCTTATGTTTTAGCATCAGCATCTACTTTAGAAAAGAAAAATATTAATGTAAATAAAAAAATTTCTGCTAGTATTGTTGGTAAAAATATTGCTATTCGTTCTATTAAAGCAGGAATTAAAAAGGTTGTTTTTGATAGATCTGGATTTAAATATCATGGTCGTATAAAAATTTTAGCTGAATATGCTAGAAAATATGGTTTATTATTTTAATATATGGTTTTTATATGAAAAAAAATATTTTTAGTAATGATTTTTATGAAAAGTTAGTTTTTGTTAATAGGATATCTAAAACAGTTAAAGGTGGTAGAGTATTTTCTTTTTCTGCTTTAACTGTAGTTGGTAATAAAAAAGGTAAAGTTGGTTATGGTTATGGAAAAGCAAAAGAAGTTCCTTTAGCTATACAAAAATCTTTAGATAAATCAAAAAGAAACATGATTGATGTTTTAATGAATAAAAATAGAACTATAAAACATGAAATAAAAGCTAAATATATTAGTACTATTGTTTTTATGAAACCAGCTTCTTCAGGTACTGGTATAATAGCAAGTAAATCTATGATGGCTGTTTTTAAGGCAGTTGGTATTAAAGATATTTTAGCTAAGATTTATGGATCTAATAATCCTATAAATATAGTAAAAGCTACAATAAAAGCTTTATCTTTGATAAAATCACCTTATTATATTGCATGTAAAAGAGGTAAATTTTTAAAAGAAATATTATTTTAATTTATATAATTAATTAATTTATTTGTGGTAAATATTATGTTATTGTTAAATAGATTATTTAATGTTTTTGCTAATAAAAAATCTAAAAGATTAGGTAGAGGTATAGGATCTGGTTTTGGTAAAACTAGTGGAAAAGGACATAAAGGACAAAAATCTAGATCTGGTTATAAAATTAATAGATTTTTTGAAGGAGGGCAAACTCCTTTTTATCGTCGTATACCAAAATTTGGTTTTAAAAAAAAAAAAAATAATAAATTTAAAGAATTATGTTTATGTAAATTAAATATTTTTAAAAATAATGATATTATTAATTTAAAATTATTAAAAAATTATAATATAATTAATAAGAAAATTAAGTTTATTAAAATAATTTTGGGTGGAAAATTTTTTAAAAAAAAATTAATTATTTTAGATAAGAATATTAGGGTATCTTCTGGAGTTTTAAAAAAAATAAAATAACTTGTTTATAAATTAATTATAGGTATTTTATGATTAAAAATGTTTATATAAATACCATTATAAATGGATTACAAGAATTAAAAAATAGATTATTTTTTTTATTTTTGTTTGTTTTTATTTTTCGTATAGGAGTTTTTATACCAATACCAGGTATTAATACTAATATATTTAATAATTTGTTTATAGATAATCATAATACATTTTGAGATGTATTTAATATGTTTTCTGGGGGATCTTTAATTCATTCTTCTATATTTGCTTTAGGTATTATACCTTATATATCTTCTTCTATAATAATTCAATTATTTACTATTTTATTTCCTAAATATTTGAATACTAAAAAAGAAGGTGTTTTAGGAAGATATAAAATTAGTATGTATACTAAATATTTAACTTTATTTTTATCTATTTTTCAATCTATATGTATTTCCACAGCAATACTTAATTTTAATAATTTTAGTAATATTATTATAGATAATAATTTTAGTACTTATTTTTTATCAATACTTAGTTTAGTTACAGGTACTATGTTTTTAATGTGATTAGGAGATCAAATTTCTGAAAGAGGTTTAGGTAATGGTGTTTCTGTAATTATTTTTATAGGTATTGTTTCTAATTTACCAAATTTTTTATTTTATTTTTTAAGAAATTTTAATATTAATTATATTTATTTAGTTAAGTTTATTTTTATTATTTTTTTTATATTTTGTACTATTTTTTTTATTGTTTTTGTTGAAATGGCTCAAAGAAAAATATTAGTTTATTATGCATCTAGAAGATATATTCAGAATAAATATTTTTTTTCTACAGATACATTTTTACCTTTTAAAGTTAATATGTCTGGTGTAATTCCAGTTATTTTTTCTTCTAGTATTTTATCTTTTACTCCATTTTTTATTTTTTGAATTAATCGTTTTTTTAATTATAATTTTTTTGATTATTTAGCTGTTTTATTTTTACCTAAATATATATTTAATTCAATATTTAGTGTTTTTTTTATAATATTTTTTTCTTTTTTTTATACATTATTAATGTATAATTCTGATGATATATCAAATAATTTAAGAAAAACTGGAGCATATATTCCTGGAATAAGACCTGGTAAAAGTACATCTATTTTTTTAAATAAAATTATATTACGTATAACTTTATTTGGTTCTTTATATATATCTATTATATGTTTAGCTCCAGATTTTATTTATAGTATTTTAAATATTCCTATTTATTTTAGTGGAACATCTTTATTAATAGTTGTTGTAGTTATTATGGAATTTATTTCTCAAATTCAATCTTTAGTTATGTCTAATAAGTATTTTTCTATTATAAAAAAAAAATATTAAATATATGAAAGTGAGAGCGTCTGTTAAAAAATTTTGTTTTTTTTGTAAAGTAATTAAGAGATGTGGTGTTTTACGTGTTATTTGTAAAAAAAATCCAAAACATAAACAACGTCAGGGGTAATTGGTTAATTTATAAAAATTATGATTAGAATATTTGGAGTTAATATACCAGATAATAAATCTATTTTATTTGGTTTAATGTTAATATATGGAATAGGTAAATCTAGAGCTAAATTAGTTTGTGATTCTGTTAAAATAAATTATTTAACAAAAGTAAAAGATTTAAATGAAAAACATATAGAATTAATTAGAAAATTTTTATTTAATTTTGTTTTAGAAGGTGATTTAAGAAGAGAAGTTATGTTAAATATAAAAAGATTAGTTGATTTAAATTGTTATAGAGGGATAAGATATAAAAAGAAATTACCTGTTAGAGGTCAAAGAACAAGAACAAATGCTAAGACTTGTAGAAAATTAAATATATATAGAAAATAATATAGGTTAATTATGTTTAAAAAAAAAAAAATAAATATTAAAAATAAAAAAAAAATTATTAATGGTATAGCTTATATACATGCTTCTTTTAATAATACTATAATTAGTATTACTGATACTTTGGGTAATGTTTTAGGTTGAACTACTTCTGGAGGTTCTGGTTTTAGAGGATCTAGAAAATCAACTCCTTTTGCTGCTCAAATAGCTGTTGAAAAATGTTCTGATATAGTTAAAGTTTATGGTATTAAAAATTTAGAAGTTATGGTTAATGGACCAGGTCCTGGAAGAGAATCAAGTATTAGAGCATTATATAATTCTGGATTTAATATTATAAGTATAAGCGATATTACTCCTATACCTCATAATGGATGTAGATCTCCTAAAAAAAGACGTGTATAAATAAATAATTTACAAGGAGTATATATGAAATATATTGGTCCTAAATTAAGATTAAGTAGAAGAGAAGGTTCAGATTTATTTCTTAAATCTGGATTAAAGAATATAGAATCAAAATGTAAAATAGATAAAATTCCTGGTCAACATTCTTATAGAAAAGTTAGATTATCTGATTATGGTATTCAACTTAGAGAAAAACAAAAAGTTCGTAGAATTTATGGTATTTCAGAAAAACAATTTTTTAATTATTATAAAAAATCTTTAATTTTTAAAGGAAATACTGGGGAATTTTTATTAATTTTTTTAGAAAGAAGATTAGATAATGTTGTATATAGAATGGGATTTGGTAGTACTAGATTTGAATCTAGACAATTAGTTAATCATAAATCTATTGTTGTTAATAATTCTATAGTAAATATTCCTTCTTATTTAGTATCATGTGGTGATGTTATAAAAGTTAGATCAAAGTGTATTAATCAGGAAAGAATAAAATATTCTTTAAAATTGTTTGAAAAAAGAGAAGTTCCTTCTTGAATAAATGTTAATGTTAAAAAAATGGAAGGTATTTTTAAAAATAATCCTTCTAGAAAAGATTTTTTATATGATATTAGTGAAAATTTAATTTTAGAATTTTATTCTAAATAATTTATTAAGGATAAATTATGTTTTCTTTTCTTGAATTTTTAAAACCTAAATTAACTAAAATTAAAAAAATATCTAATGTTTGTTCTGAAATTATATTAGAACCTTTAGAAAGAGGTTTTGGTTATACTTTTGGAAATGTTTTTAGAAGAATTTTACTATCATCTATACCAGGTTTTGCTGTAACTGAAGTTAAAATTAAGGGAGTATTACATGAATATAGTATAAAGGATGGTTTATTAGAAGATATTATGGATGTTGTTTTAAATTTAAAAAAATTATCTATTTTTTTAAAAAATGATGTAATTGAAGGAGTATTTTTTTTAAAAAAAAAAGGTATATGTACAGTATATGCTTCTGATATTACATCAGATGTAGATTTTTTTCTTCCAAATCCAAATTATATTATATGTAATTTAACTTCTAAAAAATCTTTTATTGATATGGAAATTAAAGTTGAATTAGGTAGAGGTTATTCTTCGTCAAATTTAAAAATAAATAGTTATAAAAAAAAAGATTTAAATAATTTATTTATAGGTAAAATATTTGTTGATTCTATTTATTCTCCTATAAAACGTGTTTCTTATAAAGTTGAAAAAATCTCTTTAAAAGAAAAAGATGATTTAGATAGATTAGTTATAAATATTGAAACTAATGGAACTATAAAACCTATAATTGCTTTAAAAAAAGCTGCTTTTATATTAATTAATCAATTAAATTCATTTGTTAATTTAAATGAAGATAATGAGTTTTGTAGAAAAAAAAATAAGTCATCATTTGATTCTATATTATTAAAATCAGTTGATGATTTAGAATTAACTGTTAGATCTGCTAATTGTCTAAAAAATGAATCTATAATTTATATAGGTGATTTAATTCAAAAAACTGAAAGTGATTTATTAAAAACTCCTAATTTAGGAAAAAAATCTTTAACTGAAATAAAAAATATTTTATATAATAAAGGATTAAAATTAGGAACAAAGATAAATAATTGACCTCCAGTAGAATTATTAAAAAAAAATAATATAAAGGATTAAATTTGTATGCGTCATAAAAAAATTGGTAGAAAATTAAATAGAAATAGTAGTCATAGGAAATCTATGTTTATTAATATGTCTAATTCTTTAATAAAATTTGAAATTATTAAGACTACTTTATTTAAAGCTAAAGAATTAAGAAGGTATATAGAATATTATATAAATATAGCAAAAAATAATAATTTATTTAGTAAACGTATGTTATTTAATAATATAAGAAATAAAAGTAATGTTGATAAATTAATTAATTTTATAGCTCCTAGATTTATTAATAGATCAGGTGGATATACAAGAATAATAAAGTGTTGTTTTCGTAATGGGGATAAATCTTCTATGGCGTATATAGAGATTATTAAATAATATTTTATTTAAATAAATAAAGTATTTTATTATTTTATAAATTTATAAATATTAAATAATTTTAAATATAATTAATTAGTAGTATAATTAAATTATGGTTAGACCTATATTTAAAACTTTTAATATTAAAAATTTTAATAATAATTTTTTTTTAATTAATAAATTTTCTTATAATAAAAAATTATGAATTGTTATAAAAGCTGATGCTTATGGTCATGGTATAAAAAATATATATAAATTTTTATATAATAAAGTATATGGTTTTGCTGTTGTTAGTATTGATGAAGCAATTTTGTTACGTAATTTAGGTTTTAAAGGATATATTTTATTATTAGAAGGATTTTTTGATATTGAGGAAGTTTATTTATGTTTAAAATTTGATTTTATTATTGTTATTCATAGTATTTGACAGATAAATATTTTAAAAAAAATAAAATTTATTTCAAAAAAAATAGATGTTTATTTGAAATTTAATAATGATTTAAATAGATTAGGTTTTAATTTAGATTATATTAAAAGAGTTTATTTTTTGTTGAAAAATATAAATATTATAAGTAGTATTAGTTTAATTTTTCATTTATCTAAATCTGGTAAATATGATTCTAAAAAAAATTATATTATTAATTATAATAAAATAATGAGTTTAAATTTATATTTTAATGATATATCTATTTTTAGTTCTTCTGGTTTAATATGACATTTAAATAATGTTTTTACAAATTCTGTTAGAATTGGAATATTATTATATGGAGGATCTCCTACTGGAAATTTTAATGATATAAAAAAATATGGTTTTAAACCTGTTATTACTTTTAATAGTAGAATTATAAGTATAAGAAAGGTTAAAACTGGATGTTTTGTTGGTTATAATAATAGTTATTTTTTTAAAAAATCTACTATTTTAGGTATAGTATGTTGTGGTTATGCTGATGGTTATCCTAGACAATTGTCTAATAAATCTTTTGTTTTAGTAAATAATATTTTTAAAGCTAAAATAGTAGGATTTATATCTATGGATATGTTAATTATAGATTTATTAGATAATAAATATATAAATATTGGTGATATTGTTGAATTATGAGGTGAAAATATTTATATAGATTATGTGGCTAAATTAGCTAATACGATTAGTTATAATTTAATGTGTTCTATAAATAATAAAAGAGTAAAATTTGAGTATAAATATTAGTAAAATGTTTACATTTCAAAAAATAGTTTCATTATTATTTAAATTTTGATCTACTTTAGGAAGTAGTATAATTCAATCTTTTGATATTGAAATTGGAGCAGCTACTTTTCATCCAATTACTTTTTTTAATTCTATTAATAAAAATAATATATTTTTTTGTTATTTGCAATTATGTAGAAGACCTAGTGATAGTAAATATGGTAAAATTTTTAATAAATTTCAACAATATTATCAATTTCAAGTTATAGTAAAACCATCTAATAATAATTTGCAGAATTTATATATAGATTCTTTAAAATTTTTAGGTATTGATTTAAAAAATAATGATATTAGTTTTATTGATGATAATTGAGAAAATCCAACTTTAGGAGCTTATGGTATTGGTTGAGAAGTTTGATTAAATGGAATAGAAATAACTCAATTTACTTATTTAAAACAAATGGCTGGTTTTGAATGTATACCTTCTGTTGTTGAAATTACTTATGGTTTAGAACGTATTTTAATGCATTTACAAAATGTATATAATATAAAAGATTTAATATGAGATAATAACATTTTAGGTATTATAAAATATAATGATGTAGTTTTTTTTAATGAAAAGGAAAAAAATTTTTATAATTTATATTATTCTAATACTAAATTTTTAATTAATTCTATAATTAATTATGAAAATCAATGTTTAAAATTAATTTCATTAAAAAAACCATTAATAATTTCTTCTTATGAATTTGCTGTAAAGGTTGTTAATTATTTTAATTTATTAGATGCTAAAGGATATTTTTCTTATTTAGAAAGAAAAAGTTTTATTTTACGTATAAGAAATTTATTTAATAATATAGCTAAAGTTTATTTAAAATATTAATTTTATTTAGGAATAATATGTCTTTGAATGGTGTTTTATTAATTGAAGTAGGTGTTCAAGAATTACCTATAAATGAATTAATTTTTTTAAGATTTAAATTTTCTAAATATTTAAAATATGAATTTAATAAATTTAATTTTATTTATAAATATAAAAAAATTTATATTACTTCTAGAAGATTATCTTGTTTATTATATGATTTTTGTTTTTATCAAAAATTTAAATTTAATTATAGAATAATTAATGGTCCTAAATTACATATAGATAATTGTAGTAATTTTTTAAAAAATAAAGAAATATTAGGTTGAATAAATAAATATAATATAAAAAAGAATAATATTTTATTTAAAATAAAAAATAATTTTAAATGTTTTTTTTTTAAAAAAAAAAATAAATCTATGGGAATAGATTTATTTATTAAAAATATTGTTAATAATGTTTTAACTAAACTTAATGTAAATTATTGTGGAATTAAATGGGGTAATGAAAATTTTTTATTTTTAAGACCTATTATTAATATAATTTCTATGTTTAATAATAAAATATTAGATTTTTATATTTTTGGTATTAAATCAGGAAATAAACTTTTATGTAATAAATTTTTATTAAATAAAAATTTTTTTTTAGATAATTCAAAAAATTATATTAATTTTTTGTTAAATTATGGAAAAGTTATCTTATCTTGCAAAGATAGAGTAAAAAAAATTATTTCTTTTTTTAAAAAAATATTTTATTTAAAAAAAATTTTTTTTAAATTTAATCTTTCATTTTTTAGAAGAATAATATTTATGTATGAATGACCAGTATTATTATTATGTAAATTTAAAAAAAAATTTTTATTTTTACCTAAAGAATTTATAATTTATATTTTAGAAAAACATTATTTTTTTGTTTCTTATGATTTATTTAATTATTTAAATAATTATTTTGTAGTAGTTTTAAATATAAAAATTGAAAATTATATTTTTTTAAAAAATAATTATGAAAATATTATAAATTCTGAATTAAATGGATTAAAAAGATTATATATAAAAGATATTAAATATAATTTTATATTTTATTTATTTAAATTAAAAAAAATATTTATTCATAGAAATATTGGAACTTATTTAGATAAAGTTAGAAGAATTTTGTATATATGTAAATATATATTAAAAAAAACAAATTTAAATATTAATTATATTTTATTAAATAAAGCTATTTTATTATCTAAGTGTGATTTAGTTACTTGTGTTTATAAAGAATATCCTTTATTAAAAGGAATAATTGGAATGCATTATTCTAATTTAAGTAATAATAAAAAGGAAATATCTTATATTATTAAAAATCATTATTTTAATAGAAAAAATATTGATTTAAATAATATTTACTATAAATATAGTATTTTAATTTCTTTAGTTGATAATATAGATACATTTGTTGGAATTTTTATATTAAAAAATGATTTATTTTTTTTTAAAAAACAAAATGATCCTTATGGTTTAAAAAAAATATCTGATAAGATAATAAATCTTGTTTTATTAAATAAAATTTATTTAAATATAATTTTTTTAATTAAATATTCTCTTTTATTATATAAAAATTTTATTTTTGTTAGTAAATATTTTAATATTATTATTAAATTTTTATTAAAAAGGTGTTTTGTATTTTTTTTAAAATTTGGTCATTCTAAGAATGAAATAATGTCTGTTTTAAAAATAAGAAATTTTGATATTTTTGATTTTAAAATTAAATTAATTTTTATTCAAAAAAATAAATATAAAAAAATTTTTATTAAACTTATTTCTATTTTTAAAAGAATAAATAATATTTTATTAAAATTTAATTTTAATAAAAAAATTATTTTTAATAAATATTTTCTTGTTAATTTTTATGAAATTAATATTTATAATTATTTAATTTTTATTAAAAGTAAAATAAATAAATTTTTTATTTTACATAATTATAATTTATTTTTTAGATATTTATATGGTTCTATAAAAAAAATAGAAAAATTTTTAGATAATGTTAAAGTAAATATTAAAAATACAGATATAAAAAATAATAGATATTGATTATTAAATCAATATAAAATTATTTTTAAAAAATTTTCTGATTTTTCTTATTATTTTTAGTTTTTAATGTAATTCCCTTTATTATTATTCCTCCTCCTATACATATTTTTTTTTTATAAAATACTGCTGATTGTCCAGGACATATTGATAATATAGGTTTTTTAAATATTATTTTATTTATTTTTGAAAAAAATATTAAACATTGTATATTTATATATTGTTGTGATCTTATTTTTATATAACATTTTATTTTTTTTTTTTTTTTTATTTTATTTATAAAATGTATTTTTTTTATATATAATCCTTTATATAATAATTTTTTTTTTTTAGATGATACTATTAATTTATTTTTTTTAATTTTTTTTTTAATTACGTAATATGCTTTTTTTTGTTTTATATTTAAATTTAGATTTTTTCTTTGGCCTATTGTATAAAAATGAAGTCCTTTATGTATACCTAAAATTTTATTTTTTGAATTTATTATTATTCCTGGTTTTTCTTTTATATATTTTTTAATAAATTTAAAAAAATTTTTTTTTCCTATAAAACATATTCCATATGAATCTTTTTTTTTATAATTTATTAAATTTAAATTTTTTGCTATATGTCTAATTTTTTTTTTATAATAATTTCCTATTGGAAAAATACATTTTTTTAATTGTTTTTGATTTAGTGTATATAAAAAATAAGTTTGATCTTTTTTATTATCTATTCCTTTTAATAAAAAAAAAGTATTTTTTTTTTTATATTTTCTTACATAATGTCCTGTAGCTATAAAATCAGCTTTTAAAATATTTATACTAAATTTTATAAATAAATTAAATTTAATTATTTTATTACATAATACATCTGGATTTATTAATATATTTTTTTTTAATTTTTTAATAAATTCACAAAAAACTATATTTCAATATTCATATGTAAAATCTATTAAATATAATTTTATATTAAATAATTTACATATATTTTTACAATCTTCATAATCTTTTTTATAATTACATATTTTATTTTTAATATTTTTTTCTTGTCAACATTTAATAAATACGCATTTTATTTTGTATCCTAATTGTTTTAATATTCATACTGAAACTGAAGAATCTACTCCTCCTGATAAAGCAACTATTATTGTATATATTATAGTTATATTTTTATTCATTTTTTATTATTTTAATTAATTTGTTAAATATATTTGATATAAATATATATATATTCATGTATATATATTCGAATATATATTGTATTTTATTTTTTGTTTCAATATCTGTTAATGATTTTAATAAAAAACATTTTTGAAATTTATTTTTTTTTAATAAACATATTTTCCCTATTATTTGATTTTTATATATAGGAGCTTTTAATATATTAAATATTTTATAATGTATTTTATTTTTTTGTTTTTTATTTTTTTTAAATGTTATATATATATTTTTATTTAATCCTACTTTAATTTTATTTTCTTTTCCTAATCATATATTTTCATATCTTATTGTTTTATTTTTTGAAAATATTTTTTTAGTTTTAAAGTTATTAAAACCTCATTTTAATAATTTTTTTGAATATATATTTCTATCTTTTATTGATTCAGCTCCTAAGATTACAGCTATTAATCTTGTTTTTTTTTTTTTTGCTGATACAACTATATTATATTTTGCTAAATCTGTATGTCCTGTTTTTATTCCATCTATATTTATTTTTTTATATCATAATAAATCATTTCTATTTTTTTGTTTTATATTATTAAATATAAAAAATTTTTTTTTATATATTTTATATTCTTTAGGAAAATTTTTAATTAATTTAATACTTAGTTTAGCTATATCTCTTGATGTTGTATATTGATTTATATTATCTAATCCATGTGAATTTTTAAAATTTGTATTTTTTAAATTTATTATTTTAGAATATTTATTCATTAAATTTGTAAATTTTTCTTCATTATCTGATATATAATTTGTGATTGCTATACATGCATCATTACCTGATGTTATTATCATTCCTTTATTTAATTTATCTATTTTAATTTTTTGATTTTTTTTTATAAACATTAATGATGAATTTTTAAATATAGGATTTTTATATCATGAATTTTCTTTTATTAAAACTAAATCTTTTTTATTTATTTTTTTTTTTTTTATATAATCAGAAACAATATAATTTGTCATTATTTTAGTTAAACTAGCTGGAGCTAATTTTAAATCAGGATTTTTTTTTGCTAGTATTTTATTAGAATAAAAATCTACAAGTATATATGATTCAGGATTTATTTTGATATTTTTGCTTTTTGGTATTGATATATTTAATAATAATAATGATATTATTAAAATAATTTTTTTTATTTTTTTCATATTATTTTTTTTTTGTTGACATAATTATTCCAAATATTGACATATTACTTATTAATGAAGTTCCACCATAACTAATTAATGGTAATGGTATTCCTACAACAGGTAGTAATTCAATAATCATACCAATATTTATTAATATTTGTATTGCTAAATTTATTGTAAAATTTGATATTAATATTGAATCATATATATTATTATTTTTTATTGATATTAAGATTAGTTTTGAGATTAATACAATATATATCATTATTAAAAAACATATTCCTATAAATCCATGTTCTTCTGCTATTATAGTAAATATAAAATCTGTTTTATTTTCTGGTATAAATTTTAATTGTGATTGAGTTCCTTTAAATAATCCTTTTCCATATTTTCCTCCAGAACCTATTGCAATTTTTGATTGATGTGTATGATATCCACTATTTTTTATGTTTTTTTTATTATATTTTATTAATGTTAATATTCTTTTTTTTTGATAATTATGTAATAAAAATTTTCATGATATTGGTATAAATAATATAAATATTATAAAAGAAAATAAAATTATTTTTTTATTTATCCCGTTTAAAAAGAATATTATTATTAAATTAAATATTATTAATATTGATGTTCCTAAATCTGGTTGTAAATATATTAAATAGCTAGGAATTAATGTTATTATAATAGGATATATTATATTATATATTGTAAATGAATGAATTTTGCTAGTTATTTTATTTATAATTATTGGTATAATAATTTTAGTTATTTCTGATGGTTGAAATTGTATTAATCCTATATTTATTCATCTTTGAGCGCCTTTTATTATATATCCATTTATTAAAATTATTACTAATAAAATTATATTTATAAAATAAAATATTTTTATATTTTTTTTATAAAATTCTATATCAAATTGTTTTATAATAATCATTGTAATTATACTTATTATTATATGAAATATTCTTTTAAATACAATATTTATATTTTGATTATTAGCACTATATAATAATATAGTGCTATATAATAATAGTGTTAATATACATATTGATATAGTTATATCTAATTTATTAAATATATTCTTAATCATATTTATTAATATTTTTCATTATATAATCAGTTATATTTTTCATAATTGATCCTATTTTTTGTTTTTTATTACCTCCATGATCTAATATTATTGTTATTGCAAATTTTGGATTTTCATATGGTAGAAAAGCATTCATTAAAATATGATCTTCAAATTTTTTTTTAATTTTATTTTTATTATTATATCTTTCATTATTTTTTATTGATATTATTTGTGCTGTTCCTGATTTAGCTGCTATTTTATATTTTGTTCCTATAAAATATATATATGCAGTTCCATTTTTTTTATGAATTACTCCATACATTGCTTTTTTAATTATATCTCAATATTTTTTATCTATATTATTTATTTTTTTTTCAAATAAATAATTTATTTTTTTATTATCAATTTTTTTAATTATATGTGGTTTTATTGATTTTCCATTATTTATTAATGTAACTAAAGCTTTATTCATTTGAATAGGAGTAGCATTTAAATATCCTTGTCCTATTCCAATAGATATTGTATCTCCTATATATCATTTTTCTTTAAAAATTTTATTTTTTCATTTTTTATTAGGTAAAAAATTTTTTTTTTCATTAGGTAAATCAATATTAGTTTTTTCACCATATCCAAATAATTTTATTCATTTTGTTATTTTTTCTATTCCTAGACGATAAGATAATTGATAATAAAATATATCTGATGATTCTTCTATTGATTTAATTATATTTACTGAACCATGTCCTCATTTATTTCAATCATAGAATATTTTTTTTGACTTTGGTATTTTTCATCATCCTGGATCAAATATTTTTGAGTTTTTTTTTATTATTTTTTCTTTTAATGCTAATATAGCTATATATGGTTTTATTGTAGAAGCGGGAGGATATATTGATTGTATTGTTTTGTTTATTAATGGTTTATTTTCATTTTCTAATATTTTTTTATATTTTTTGTTATTTTTTTTTTTTATAAAAATATTTGGATTATAACTAGGTATTGAAATTAAAGATAAAATATCTCCATTTCTACAATTACTTATTATTACTGAACATTGGTTTTTTTTTAATAAATTATATATAAATTTTTGTAAATTTAAATCTATTGATAAAGTAATATTTTTACCAGCTTTTTCTAATTTTATATATTTTTTTTTTATAGTTTTATTTTTTCCATCTACTATTTTTTCTTTATATCCATTTTCTCCATATAATATATTTTGATAATATTTTTCTATTCCTGTTTTTCCTATGTAATATTTTTTATTTTTTTTTATTACATAACCTATTACATGAGATAAAATATTTTTGTAAGGATAATATCTATTATATTCACTTATTATTTTTATATTTGGAAATAAATTTTTATATTTATAGAAAATATTTATTTCTTTAGGTTTTAATTCTTTATTTATTTTTATATTTTTATATTTTTTTTTATTTTTAAATTTAATTATTATATCTTCTATTATTTTTTTTTTAAGTGGAAATATTTTTTTTATTTTTTTTATTTCTTCTTCTATATTTTTTATATTTTTTGTTTTTATTTTTAGAAAATATGTTTTTTTATTATATGTTATTGGTATTTCATTTTTATCGAAAATTCATCCTCTATGTGGTATAATTGGTATTATTTTAATATAATTATTTTTTGCTAATATATTATAATATTTGTTTTTAACTATTTGTAATATATATAAATTGTATATTAAATATATTAAAAATCCTGATAATATTAAAAATATTATTTTAAGTCTATTTAAGAATATTTTTTTTTTATTATTTAATAAATACATGTTAAATTATAAATTATTAATTATTTAGTATAAATAAATTTATTAATAATAATAAACATAATATTTTTTTATGTAAAGATTATTTTACATATAATAAAATTATTTATAAATGTATTAGGAATATATATGTTTAAAAATCCTATTAGAACAAAAAGTTGAGCTAATTTATTAGATCATTTTAAATTAATTAAAAATATTAAAATGATAGATTTATTTAAAAAAAATAAAAATAGATTTAAAGATTTTTCTTTAAATTTTAATAATAATATTTTATTTGATTATTCTAAAAATAGAATTATAGATAAAACAATTGATTTATTTATTGATTTATTAAATGAAATTAATTTTAAAGATTATGTTGTTTCTATGTTAAATGGAGAAAAAATTAATTTTACAGAAAATAAGTTTGTATTAAATTTTTTATTAAGAGATATTAATAATATTTTTGTTAAAAACAATTCTTCTTTTTTTGATATTAAAAAAGATATTGATACTAATTTAAATAAAATTAAATTTTTTGTAGATAAAATTAATAATTATTCTTGGTTAGGATTTTCTAAAAAAAAAATAAAAAATATAGTTAATATTGGTATAGGAGGATCAGATCTTGGATCTAGAATGATTATTAAATCTCTTTCTTTATATAAATATAATAAATTTCAGAAAAATTTTTTTGTTTCTAATATAGATTCTACAGATATAATTAATATTTTAAATAAAATTTCTCCAGAAGATACTATTTTTATAATATGTTCAAAAAGTTTTACTACTTTAGAGACATTGTTTAACGCTAATATTGCTAAAAAATGAGTTTTAGATTTTTTTGGTAACAAAAAAGATTGTTTAAATAATCATTTTATTTTAGTTTCTAGTAATTTTAGTGAAGCTATAAAGTTTGGTGTTAATTCTAATAATATATTTATTGTAGATGATTGAGTTGGTGGTCGTTATTCTTTTTGTTCAGCTTTTGGTTTACCTATAGCTATATCTATAGGGTTTGATAATTTTAGAAAAATGTTACATGGAGCTAATGATATGGATATTCATTTTTTTAATTCTGATTATAAATTTAATATTCCTATTATATTATCTATTTTAACAATTTGATATAGTAATTTTTTTAATTTTTCTAATGAAGCTATATTAGTATATAATGAAAATTTATCTCTTTTGCCATTATATTTACAACAGTTATTTATGGAATCTAATGGTAAATATGTTGATTATAATGGTAATTATATTAATAACTATTATACATCTCCAATTATTTTTGGTGGAACAGGTACTGTTTCTCAGCATTCTTTTTATCAATTGTTACATCAAGGAACTTATATAATACCTTGTGATTTTTTTATAGAAGTTAATAATAATTCTAATAATATAAATAATTCTAATTTAAAATTAGCTTCAAATTTATTATCTCAATCTCAGTCTTTAGCTTTTGGAGATAGAGTTTTTAAAAATAGAAAAGATAATGTTTTTTTGAATAATTCTAATCTTTTTAGATTTGTTAAATTTAAAGGTAATAGACCTAATAATGTTTTTTTGATAAAAAAAATTGATCCATATTCAATTGGAGCAATAATATCTATGTATGAACATAAAGTTTTTACTCATGGTGTTATTTTAAATATATCTAGTTTTGATCAATGGGGAGTTGAATTAGGAAAAAAATTATTTAATTATATTTATCCATGTTTAAAATATAAAAATTATATTCAAAAAAAAATTTATTTTGATAGTTCTACATATAATTTAATAAAATATTTTAATAAAAATTCTTAATTTAATTGGTATATATTATGTCTATAAAATCTTCAAAAAAAAGAGTATTAATAAATAGATTTTGAAAAAAAATTAATTCTATTAAGAAATCTATTTTTAAAACTTATTTTAAAAAAGTAATTTTATCAATAAAAAATAAAGATAAAAAAAAATCTTTAGTTAATTTTTGTATTTTTCAATCTATATCTGATAGATTAGCTTCTAGAAATATATTATCTTTAAATAAAGTTTCTAGATATAAATCTAATTTGATTAAATTAATTAATAATATTAATTAATTATTTATTATAAAATTAATTATTTTATATATATTTTTTATAGATATATTATTTATTCTTTTATTTAGTATTTTTTTATTTTTATATTCTTTTTTTTTTATAAATTTTTTTATACTATTTATTATTTTTTTATTTTTTTTAAAAAAAATATTATTTAGTATATTTATAAATAATTTTATATTTTTTATTTTATACTTATTATTATTTGATTTTAATCTTAAAAAAACAGAATCAACTTTTGGTATTGGTTTAAAATTTTTTTTTTTTATTATTTTAAATAATTTTATATTAAAAAAAGCATTTATTAATATATTTGTTTTTGAGTATTTTGTATTTTTTTTATTTATTTTTATATTTTCATATAATTCTTTTTGAATCATTATATATATATTTTTTATTTTTGATTGATTTTTTGTTAATTTAAATAATATTTTATGTGATATATAATAAGGTATATTACCTATTATATTTATTTTTTTTTTATATATAGAAAAATTAAAATTTAATATGTTTATATTTAATATATTTATATTTTTTATTTTTTTTTTTATTTTTTTTATTAATATTTCGTCTATTTCTATTCCAATAAAATTTTTTGTATATTTTATTATTTCTTTAGTTAATTCTCCATTTCCGCATCCAATTTCTAAATAATATTCTTTTTTAGATGGTTTTATATATTTTATTATTTTTTTTATTATTTTTTTATTTTTTATAAAGTTTTGACCTATATCTTTATATGCAATAATCATGTTATTATTATATTAAGTTTTTAAAGTTTATATTTTATTTATAATAAATTTATTATTATATATTTAATTTATATTATAATTTTATGAAAAAAATTTTTAAATTTTTATTTTATAGTATTGGTGTTTTTATTTTTGTTTTTTTATATTTTTTTTTAAAATTTTTTTTTATATTTCTTTTATTTTTATTTCGTTGTTAAATTTAATTTCCTAATATTATTAGGAATATTTTTTATAAAGTTTTATTTATATGTTAATGAAAATTTTTAATTATTTTTTTAGTAAAAACAATTTTTTTTTAAGTTTTTGTTATCAATATTTAATACATAAATATATATTATATACATATATATTTATATTTTTAATTTCTTTTATTGAATCATTAGTTTTTATTGGTTTATGTATACCAAGTAGTTTTATTATGTTATTTTTAGGTTTTATGATAGGAAAAAAAGTTATTAATTTTTATATTACATATTTTTTAGTAATTTTAGGATGTTTTTTAGGAGATTTAATTTCTTATATTTTAGGTATTTTTTTTAGAGATAGTTTTATTATTTTTGAAAAAAAAGTTATTAATAAGAATGCGTTTATTAAATATATATTTTCATATTTTAAAAAAAATACATTTTTATTTATGTTATTAGGTAAATTTTTAGGTCCTTTAAAATCTTTTCTATTATTTGTATCTGGAATGTTATTAATACCTTTTAATGATATTGTTATTCCTAATTTTATTAGTATATCTGTTTGGGCAATATTATGTATAATACCAGGGGTATTTTCTGGAGTTGCAATTAATATACCTAATAGTTATATTTTTAATATTTATTTATATATTTTAATATTTTTAATGTTTATGAATATATTTATGTTATATAATTGATATATGTTTAATAATTTTGATTCTTATTATATTTTTTTAGATAAAAAAAAATTTGTTTATTTATATATTATTATTTTATTAATGTCATTTAATATTTTTTGGAATTTACAACGTCAATCTGTATTTTATATTTTTGTTAAATTATTATATAGTTTATTTATGCTTAAATTATAAATTTTAATTAATTAATTTATATAAATTTTCTTTTTTCTCCTGATCCGATTGTATTTTTAATACATCTATTACATATATTTTTATTTTTAAATTTATTTTTTTTTACATAATGTCAACATCTATTACATTTTATTCCTTTAATTTTTTTACATATTATTTTAAAAAAATTTTTTTCATATTTTTTTTTAAATTTTTTTAATTTTGTTTTTGAAGTTAAAAAAAAATATTTTAATTCTTTTTTTATTTTTTTAATTTTTTCAAAAAAACTTTTTTTTGTATATAAAATAATTTCTGTTTCTAATGAAGAATTTATTTTTTTATTTATTTTTTTTTTTTCTATTATTTTATTTAGTTTATTTTTAATTAAAATTAATTTTTCTCATATTTTTTCATTTATTTTATTATTTTTATGTAAAAAAAATAATTTATTAAATCATGTTTCATTATATAGATTTTTATCTTTTTTTCTAGGTAGATAATTTCAAATTTCTTCAGCTGTAAATGATATTATTGGTGTTATTCATTTAGTTATTGATTCTAAAATCATTCATATTGTTATTTGTACACTATAATAAGGTATAGTATTTTTTTTTATTGTGTATTTTCTATCTTTTATTATATCTATATATAAAGAGCTTAAATATTTTGTACAAAAAATATTTATTTTTTTTATTATTTTATTAAATTTAAATTTATTAAATAAGTTTATTATTTTATTTTGAGTTTTTTTTGTTTTATGTATTATTCATTTGTCTATTAATAGCATTTGTTTTTTTTTTATTATTTTTTTTTTTGGATTAAATTCATCTAAATTTGATACTAAAAATTTTATTGTATTTCTTATTTTTCTATATAATTCTACAGTTCTTAATATTATTTCATTAGAAATATGTATTTCTTTATTAAATTTTGTAGATGCTACTCATAATCTTAATATATCAGCTCCAAATTTATTTATAATATTTTTTGGATTTATTGTATTTTTTAACGATTTAGACATTTTTTTTCCATTTTTATCAACTATAAATCCATGTGATATTATTTGTTTAAATGGAGCACAATTGTTAATTGCTACATTTATAATTAATGATGACATAAATCATCCTCTATATTGATCTGATCCTTCTAAATATAAATCACTTATATTTTTTTTTTTAAATTTTGGATTTATTATTGAAAAACATGTAGCACCAGAATCAAATCATATATCTAAAATATCAGTTATTTTATGATATTTATTATATTTTTTTTTTAATATTTTTTTAGTTGATGTATTAAACCAATAATTTGTTCCATTTTTTTTTATTTTTTTAATTATTTTATTTATTATATTTATACTGTTTGGGTGTATTTTTTTATTTTTTTTATTTATAAATAATATTATTGGAGTACCTCATTTTCTTTGTCTAGATATACATCAATCTGGTCTTTTTATTATCATTTCTTTTATTTTTTTATATCCTCATGATGGATTTCATTTTACATTTTTTATTGATTTAAGTATTTTTTTTTTTAATTTTTTATCTATTTTTATAAATAATTGAGGAGTTGATCTTATTATTATGGGTGTTTTATGTCTTCAACAATGAGGATATTTATGTATTATTTTTTTTTCTAGAATTATTTTATTTTTTTTTTTTAATTCTTCTATTATTATTTTTTCTGATTCATATATATTACAGTTATATATTTTTTTTATAAAATCATATTTTATATAATTTCCTTTTTCATTTATTACATTAATTCCTTTTAATTTATTTTTTTTAGATATTAAATAATCTTCTTCTCCATGTTCTGATGCTATATGTACTATTCCTGTTCCAGTATTAATTTTTATTTTTTTATTTAAAATTATTGGTATTTTTTTATTTGATATAGGATGGTTTACTAAAATATTATTTAATTTTTTTCCATTTATTTCTTTAATTATTTTTATTTTTTTTTTATTAAATATATTTTTTATATTATTTTTTATAATTATATATATTTTTTTATTGAATTTTATTATTGAATATAAGTAGTCTGGATGTATTGATATAGCACAATTTCCAGGTATTGTTCATGGTGTGGTTGTTCATATTATTAAATTTATTTTTTTATTTTTTATTTCTTTAAATATATTATATTTTTTTATATTTTTTATTGTAAAACATACATATATTGATTTTGATTTTTTTTTAAAATATTCTATTTCTGCATCAGATAAAGATGATTTACAATTTATACATCAATTTATTGGTTTATTTTTATATTTTATTAGATTAAGTTTTAGTATTTTTTTGAATACTTCTATTGTATTAATAATAGTTGTAGTATTCATTGTTTTATAATAATTTTTTCAATCCGCTAATATTCCTAATCTTATAAAATCTTTTTTTTGTTTATTTATTTGTATATTTGCATATTTAAAACATTTTTTTTTAAATTCATTTATTTTATTTTTAAAATTTGTTTTTTTTTGTATTTCTAATTCTATTGGTAATCCATGACAATCTCATCCTGGTATATATTGTATATTATAATTCATTAAATTTTTATATTTTAGTATTATATCTTTTAGTATTTTATTAAAAGCATGACCTATATGTATTTCTCCATTAGCATATGGGGGTCCATCATGGATTATAAATTTATTTTTTTTTTTTTTGTTATTTTTTATTTTTTTGTATATATTTTTTTCTTCTCATTTTTTTATTATTTGTGGTTCTTTTATATTTAAATTTGCTTTCATTGGAAAGTTAATTTTTGGTAAATTTATATCATATTTATGATTTATATTTTTTTTATTCATATTCATTAAATTATTTAAAATAAAAATTTAGTTTATTATTATTATAATTTTTTTTTATAAAATATTAAATTATATATTTAATTTGTTTTAAAAATATTTATATATTTTAGTTGATATTTTTATGTATGTACACATATATGATTTATATATAGTATTAATTTAAAATTAATATGGAGATTTATTATGAGTAGAATAATTGGTATAGATTTAGGGACTACTAATTCTTGTGTAGCTATTATGGATGTTGGAAAATCTAAAGTAATAGAAAATTCTGAGGGTGATCGTACTACTCCTTCTATAATAGCTTATACTAAAAATAATGAGGTTTTAGTTGGAAAGTCAGCAAAAAGACAAGCTATAACAAATCCTAAAAATACATTTTTTGCTATTAAAAGATTAATAGGACGTAAATTTAGTGATAATGAAGTTCAACGTGATGTTAATATAATGCCTTATAATATAGTTTCTGCTAATAATGGTGATGCATGGGTAGAAGTTAATAATAAAAAAATTTCTCCTCCGCAAATTTCTGCTGAGATTTTAAAAAAAATGAAAAAAACAGCAGAAGATTATATTGGTGAAAAGATATCTGAAGCTGTTATTACTGTTCCAGCTTATTTTAATGATGCACAGAGACAAGCTACTAAAGATGCTGGACGTATTGCTGGATTAGATGTTAAAAGAATAATTAATGAACCAACAGCCGCTGCATTAGCTTATGGTTTAGATAAATCTAGAAATAATAATATAATAGCTGTTTATGATTTAGGTGGTGGTACTTTTGATATTTCTATTATTGAAATAGATAATATAGATGGAGAAAAAACTTTTGAAGTTTTATCTACTAATGGAGATACTCATTTAGGTGGAGAAGATTTTGATAGTAAAATTATTAATTTTTTAGTTTCTGAATTTAAAAAAGACTATAATATTGATTTATCCAATGATCCTCTTTCTATGCAGAGATTAAAAGATTCTGCTGAAAAAGCTAAAATTGAATTATCATCTTCTAAACAAACTGAAATAAATTTACCATATATTACAGCGGATTCAACTGGACCTAAACATTTAAATATTAAATTAACTAGAGCTAAATTAGAATCTTTAGTTGAAAATTTGATTTTAAAATCAATAGAACCTGTTAAAATAGCATTAAAAGATGCTGATATTAATATAGATAAAATAAATGATGTTATACTTGTAGGTGGTCAAACTAGAATGCCTATGGTTCAAAAGAAAGTTGCAGAATTTTTTAAAAAAAAACCTAGAAAAGATGTTAATCCAGATGAAGCTGTTGCTATAGGTGCTGCTATACAAGGTGGTGTTTTATCAGGATCTGTAAAGGATGTTTTATTATTAGATGTTACTCCTTTATCACTTGGTATAGAAACAATGGGTGGTGTAATGACTACTTTGATAAAAAAAAATACTACTATTCCTACAAAACATAGTCAAGTTTTTTCTACTGCAGAAGATAATCAATCAGCTGTTACTGTTCATGTATTACAAGGTGAAAGAAAAAAATCTATAAATAATAAATCTTTAGGTCAATTTAATTTAGATGGTATACAACCAGCACCTAGAGGAATACCTCAAATAGAAGTAACTTTTGATATAGATGCGGATGGAATATTGCATGTATCCGCTAAAGATAAAAATACAGGTAAAGAACAAAAAATAGTAATTAAAGCTTCTTCTGGTTTAAATGAAGATGAAATAAGTAGAATGGTAAGAGATGCTGAATTAAATGCTGAATCTGATCGTAAATTTGAAGAATTAATTCAATCTCGTAATCAAGCTGATCATTTAATACATACTACTAGAAAACAGTTAAATGAATTAGGAGATAAAATTCCTGTTGAAGAAAAAAATAAAATAGAATTATCTTTAAATAATTTAGAAAAATCTTGTAAAGAGGAAAATAAATTATCTATAGATAAAAATATTCAAGAATTAATACAATTATCTAGTAATATGGCTAAATATAGTAATAATAATATAAATAAAAATAATAATTTTAAGAAAAGTAATAAAGAAAGTGAAGTTGTAGATGCTGAATGTGAAGAAATTAAAGATAAAAATAAATAATATTTATATTTTATATAAGGTTTATAAATGAATAAAAAAGATTATTATGAAATATTAGGTATTTCTAAGTCTGCTAATAATATAGATATAAAAAAAGCATATAAACGTCTTGCTATGAGATATCACCCTGATAGAAATAAGGGTGATAAATCTTGTGAAGAAAAATTTAAAAAAATTAAAGAAGCTTATGAAGTTTTAAGTGATAAAAAAAAAAGATCTATGTATGATCAGTATGGTCATACTGATTTTAATCAAAATAATGGATATAATGATTTTACTTCTGGTTTTAGTTCTTCAGCGGATTTTGGTGATATTTTTGGTGATGTTTTTGGTGATATATTTGGATCTAGAAAATCTAAATCTAAAAAGAATGTTGGAAGTGATATTTATTGTAATGTAGATTTAACTTTAGAAGAGGTTTTAAAAGGTATTTCTAAAAAAATTAAAGTTTTTGTAATGCAAAAATGTAGTATTTGCAAAGGTAATGGTTGTAGACCTGGAACTAATCGTAAATTATGTAATGTTTGTAATGGTAATGGTAATATAAAAACAAGTCAGGGATTTTTTACAATACAACAAACTTGTCCTAGTTGTAATGGTGAATGTTATATAATTAAAAATATTTGTTATATATGTAGAGGATCTGGAACTGAAAAAGTTTCAAAGAATTTTTTTGTTAAAATTCCATGTGGAGTTAAAAATAATGATCAAATAAGAATTGTAGGTAAAGGTAATTATGGTGGTATAGATTCTATACCTGGTGATTTATATATAAAAATTAAAATTAAAAAACATCATATATTTAGTAGAGATAAAAATGATCTTTATTGTGAAGTTCCTATAAATTTTTCAATGGCTGCTTTAGGTGGTGTAATAGAAATACCTACTTTAGAAAATAGTATAAAAATAAGAATTCCTCCAGAAACACAAACTGGTAAAATATTTCGTATAAAAAATAAAGGTATAAAATCATATAACAGTAATATTTATGGTGATTTATTATGTAAAGTATTTATTGAAACTCCTGTTAATTTAAATAAGTATCAAAAAAAATTATTATATGATTTTGGTGTTAGTATATCATCGTCTAATAATAGAAATAATCCTAAATGTAAAAATTTTTTTGATAATATTAAAAAATTTTTTAATTATTTTAGTTAACTATTGGATATTTTTTACATATTTTTATTACTTTTTTTTTAATATTTTTTATTATATTATAATTATTTATATTATTTAATATTTTACATATTAATTTTGATATATATAGGGATATTTTTTTATTAATTTTTCTTTTGCTTATACAAGATGTTCCTATTCTTATACCTGAAGTTATTAGTGGATTTTTTTTATCATTAGGTATGCAATTTTTATTAACTATTATATTTGCAAGAGATAAATTTTTTTCTGCTTTTATACCTGTTATATTTTTATTTTCTAAATTTATTACAAATAAATGTGTTTCTGTTCCATTTGAAATTATCTTAAATTTTTTTTTTATTATTTCTTTTGACATGATTTTTGCATTTTTTATTGTGTTTTTTTGATATTTTATAAATTTTTTAGTTAATGCTTCTTTAAAAGATATAGCTTTTGCTGCTATAATATGCATTAAAGGGCCACCTTGTATTCCGGGAAATACAGATGAATTTATTTTTTTATATAGTTTTTTATTATCTCCTTTAGCTAGAATAATTCCTCCTCTTGGTCCTCCTAAAGTTTTATGTGTTGTTGTAGTAACTATATCAGCATAATTTAATGGATTTGGATATAAATTTGCTGCAACTAATCCTGCTATATGTGACATATCTACCATAAATAAACAGTTATATTTTTTTGCTATTTCTTTAAATATTTTTCAATTACATATTTTTGAATATGAAGAAAAACCTCCTATTATTAATTTTGGTTTATTTTTTTTAACTAGATATTCAATTTCATTAAAATCTATTGTTTCATTTTTATTTAATCCATATAATATTGAATTATATATTTTTCCTGAAAAATTTATTTTAGATCCATGTGTTAAATGTCCTCCGTGATCTAATTTCATTCCTATTATTGTTTCTCCTGGTTTTAATATAGCATTATATACTGCAAAATTAGCTTGTGATCCAGAATGTGGTTGTACATTTACATAATTTGCTTTGAATAATTTTTTTGCTCTATTTATTGCTATTTTTTCTATTTTATCTATATATTGACATCCTTCATAATATCTTTTTTTACAATATCCTTCTGCATATTTATTGGTTAATATTGATCCTTGTGCTTTCATTACGTTTTTACTTACATAATTTTCTGAAGCTATTAAATTAATATTATTTTTTTGTCTTTTTTTTTCTAAATTTATTAATTTAAATATTTTATCTATTTTTTTTTTCATTTTTTTTTTTTTAAAATATATTTTGTTTGTATATGTAAAAATTCATTTGCTATTGTTGCTGCTGTTAATGATGTTATATTAGATGGATCATATATTGGTGATACTTCAACTATATCAATTCCTATTATATTTATATTTTTTAAATTTCTTATTATTTTTAATATTTTATCTATATTAATTCCATTTATTACTGGAGTTCCTGTTCCTGGAGCATATGATGGATCTAAACAATCTATATCAAAACTTATATATGTTGGATTTTTTTTAATAATTTTTTTTATTTTTTTTAAAATATTTTTATGTGATGAATTATTTACTTCTTCAGAAGTTATTATTTTAAATGGATGATTTTTTTTTATATATGTTCTTATTCCTATTTGTATTATATTTGATTTAGATATTAATTTTTCTTTTTTTATTTGATAAAAAATTGATCCATGATCAAATATATTTTTTTCATAATATGTATCTGTGTGTGCATCAAAATGTATTAAAGATATTTTTTTATATTTTTTTTTACATGCTCGTATTATTGGTAAAGTAATATAGTGATCTCCTCCTAATATTAAAAAATTTTTTTTAATTTTTAATATATTTATTATTTTTTTATAAATATTATAATTTAAATTTTTTATATTTCCAGTTTTATATATTAAATCTCCTCCATCTATAATTTTTATTTTTTTATTTAATTTAAAATTTCATGGTCATTTATATTTTTCTCATATTAAATGCATTGATTCTATTCTTATACTTGTAGGTGCTAATTTACTACCAGGTTTTCCAGTACAAGTAATTTCTGATGGTATACCTATTATAATTATATTAAAATTATCTTTTTTTTTATATTTTTTTTTTATTAATAAATTAAATCTCATAAATCCAAATATATTTGATATTAGTGATATATCTTTTATAGTCATTTTGTTATTTTAAATAAGTTTTTGATAAAAATATTTTTTTAATTTTTTTTATTGTTTTTTTATTTTTTTTATATTTATTTAAAAATTTTTTTATTTGATTATTATTTATATTTGTTTTTTTAGCAACATTTATTATTGATTCATTTAAATTTATTATTTTTTTTTTATATTTTTTATTTTTTTTTATTTTTATTAAATATGTTTGTAAATTTCCAAATAAATTATGTTTATTACTTAATATGTTTTGGTAAGCTCCAGTCATAAATATTCCAATAAATGTTGATTTATAATTTTTTAAATAAGGTATCTCTAATGAATTAGAGATATAGTTTTTTATATTTATATAATTATTTATTTTTCCATCTGAATCACATGTTATATCTAATATATTTATTTTTTGATTTTTTTTTTTTTTAAATTTTATTATTGGTAATATAGGAAATATTTGATTAATTCCTCATGAATCTGGAATTGATTGAAATATAGAAAAATTAAGATGAATTTTTTTTGATATATATAAATTTATATTTTTTAATATATTATTTTTTTTAAATATTTTATATTTATATATTTTTTCTAATATTTTTTTATATATATTTTCTATTCATACTTTTTCTATTATATTATATTTTCCTATTTTGAATTCATTTTTTATTTTTATTAAATTTTTAATTATAAAAAAATTAGATATATATTTTTTTTTTTTAATATTTATTCATATTTTTCATATATTATTTATTATTTTATTTTTTTTTTTTATAAATATTTTTTTATTTTTATTTTTTTCATTTTTTTCAATATTATATATATTAGTTATTATAAATTCATGGTGTGCTGTTATATATCTTCCTGATTCAGTTATTAAATGAGGATGTTTTATTTTATTTTTATTGCATGTATTTTTTATTATTTTAATTATATTTTTAGTATATTTATCTATATCATAATTTATATTTTTATTGTTACTGTATGATACAGCTAATCCTCCTCCTATATCTATAATTTTTATTTTTATTTTAAATATTTTTTGTATATCTATATATAAATTTATAATTTCTTTTATATATATTATAATATTTTTTATATTTTTAATTTGTGATTCTAAATGACAATGTAAAATTTTTAAATTATTAGTTTTTTTTTTTTTAATTAATATTTTTATTATTTTTAGTATTTCATTAGATGTTAATCCAAATTTAAATTGAGATTTGTTTTTTTTAGGATTTATTTCTAAATTATTTAATTTAATTCTTATTCCTATAAAAAAATTTTTTTTTTTTATATATTTTCATAGTAATTTTAATTCTTTTATTTTTTCTATTATTATATATATTTTATGTCCTATTTTTGTAGCAAGATATGCTATATACATATATGTTTTATCTTTATATCCATTACATAGTATTGTTATTTTTTTATTACTATTTATAAGTATAGTTATTAATTCTGTTTTTGATCCTGCTTCTAATCCTGTTTTATATATTTTATTTTTTAATATTGTTTGTATTATATAAGATTTTTGATTTACTTTAATTGGATAAATTAAAAAATATTTTCCTTTATAATTATATTTATTTATATAATAATTAAATTTTTTATTTATTTTATTTATTTTATCTTTTATTATTTCTGGTATACAAAATTTTACAGGTAAATTTTTTATTATTTTTTTTGTTATTATTTTTTTAATTTTTATTTTTTTATTTTTTATATTTATATTTAAATTACCTTTTTTATCTATAAAAAAATATTTTTCAGATCAATTTAATTTTAAATTTTTGTTTTTTTTATTCATTATATTAGAATTTTAGTTTATATTAAAATTGATTTTAACAATTATTTAGTATTAATGTATACTTAATTTTATATAATTTATTATTATTTATGGAGATTCAATAAAATGAAAATATATTATTTTACTTCTGAATCTGTATCTGAAGGTCATCCTGATAAAATAGCTGATCAAATATCTGATGCTATATTAGATGCTTATCTTAAAAAAGATAAATTTGCTAAAGTTGCTTGTGAAACATATATTAAATCAGATTTGGTAATTATTGGTGGTGAAATTAATACTTCTGTATTAATAAATATAGAAGATATAGTACGTAAAACTATATATAATATAGGATATACTGATATTAAAATGGGATTAGATGCATATAATTGTCATATATTAAATATTTTAGGTAAACAGTCTCCTGATATAAGTATTGGTGTTGATAAAGGAGATTTTATTAGTCAAGGAGCTGGTGATCAAGGAATTGTTTTTGGTTATGCTACTAATGAGACATGTGTTTATATGCCAGCTCCTATATTTTATGCTCATAATTTAGTTAAAAGACAATCTTATTTAAGAAAAAAAAATAAAAATTCTTGATTATATCCTGATGCTAAAAGTCAGATAACTTTTATTTATAAAAACAATTTAATATTAGGTATTGATAGTGTTGTTTTTTCTACTCAACATAGTAAAGATATATCTTTAAATGAATTAAAAGAGTATGTTATGGAAGAAATAATATTTAATGTTTTGCCTAATAAATGATTAAATAATAAAACTAAATATTTTATTAATCCTACTGGTAGATTTATAATAGGTGGTCCTATGGGAGATTGTGGTTTAACTGGAAGAAAAATAATTGTTGATACTTATGGAGGTATGTCTAGACATGGTGGAGGTGCTTTTTCAGGAAAAGATCCTTCTAAAACAGACAGATCTGGAGCTTATATTGCTAGATATATTGCTAAAAATATTGTTGCTGCTGGTTTATCTGATAAATGTGAAATACAAATATCTTATGCAATAGGAGTATCTGATCCAATTTCTATTACAATAGATACATTTGGTACAGAAAAAATTTATATAAAATATATATATAATGCTTTGAACATTTTTTTTAATTTAAAACCTGGTAATATAGTTAAAACATTGAATTTACTTAGACCTATATATTTTAATACATCTTCTTATGGTCATTTTGGAAGAAATGAATTTCCTTGAGAAAAAATTGATAAATTAAATGAATTAATTGAATTTAAAAATCATTATTTATAATTTAATATCATATATTTTGATTTTGGATATAATATATATATTTTTTTTTTTCATAATTTATTTATTTTTTTTTTAAGTTGTTTATTATTTACAAAATATATGTATTTTTTTTTTTTTAATTTTAATTCATTTAAACATTTTTTAAGTGAATTAAATTTTATAATTTTTTTTTTTTTTTTAATTATTGTATATATTTTTATATTATTTATATTTTCTAAAATTATTATATACATATACATATATATATATGTATATTTTAATTTTATATAGTTATTTATTATATTAAAATATGACATTTTTATTATTTTTATATTTGGATATTTTATTTTAAATGTTTGAGCTATAATATTAGATATTCTAATACTTATTAAACTACCTGGTTTTTTATTTATTATAATTATATTTATTTTTTTTTTTTTTATTTTATTTTTTTTTATTATTGATTTAATTATTTCTAATATATATTGATTATTTTTTTTTTTAATTAGTTTTTCTTTTGTATATATTTTATTTTTATATTTTATTGATACAGAAATTAATTCTGTGGATGTTTCTATAGCTATAATATTTTTATATTTCATATATTAATTTTATAATATATATTATAAATTATGTTAGTATTTTACAATGAATAAATTAAATTTATTAGATTTTAATATAGATAAATTAGAAAAAAAAATTTTTTTAAAAAAAAAATTTATTTATAATCAGATTATTTATTGAATTTATAAAAAATTTTGTTTTGATTTTAAATATATGACTAATATTAGTATAGATACTAGGAATATTTTAAGTAAAATGTTTAAAATTATTTTACCTAAAGTTATTAATTTTAAAAAGTCTATTGATGGTTCAATTAAGTGATGATTAAATACTAATAATAATATTATAGAAATAATATATATACCTAGTTTTAGTAGATCTACTTTATGTATTTCAACTCAAGTTGGTTGTTCAATGAAATGTAAATTTTGTGCTACTGGTAAAAATGGATTTAAAAGAAATTTAAGTGTTGGTGAAATAATAGGTCAAATTTTATTTGTTTCCTATTTTTTATATAAAAATAAAATGAAGTGTATTACTAATATTGTAATTATGGGTATGGGTGAACCTTTATTAAATTTTTATAATGTTGTAAATTCTATAAAGATTATGTTAGATAAAAGATTTTTTGGTTTTTCTAAAAGAAAAATAGTATTATCTACTTCAGGAATTGTTCCTTTTATATATAAATTATATAATTATATTGATATTGTTTTGGTTATTTCATTACATTCATCTAATAATAATTTAAGGAGTAAAATTATGCCAGTTAATAGAAAATATGATATAATTTCTTTATTGCGAGCTGCTTTTTTTTATGTAAAAAATACAAAGGCTAGTAAAAATAGGATTAATATTGAGTATTTAATGTTAAATAATATTAATGATAGTATTGATAATGCTTATGAATTGTTAGATTTGTTAAAAAATTTTCCAAGTAAAGTAAATTTAATCCCATTTAATTATATTGGTGATGTTTGTTTTACTAAAAGTAGTGAAGAAAAAATGTTTTCTTTTTTAAATATTTTAAATAAAAATGGTATTTTTACTTCTATTAGAAAAAATAGAGGATTAGATATAAATGCTTCTTGTGGTCAATTATCAGGAGTTTTAAATTAGTTTTATTATAAATTTAGTTTAAAATTAATATGAATAATATAAAATTGGATTCTTTAGGTAAACTTTTAGTTAAAGCTCGCAAATTAATGAATTTTAAAAAAAAAGATATTGCTAATAAATTATGTCTTAAATTAAATATTATAGATTCAATAGAAAATGATAAAATTCCTAATAATATATCTTTGGTTTTTTTTTGTGGATATATTCGTTCTTATGCTCGTTTAGTTAGACTACCTGAAGAAAAAATAATTTGTTTTTTAGATAAATATAAATCTAATTATTTTTCAAATGAAAAAAATTCAAAAAAATCATCTTATTTTAAAAATAATTATTTTTTTTATATTAAAATTTTTGTTTTTATAAAATTATTATTTTTATTAACTTTAGGGTTTTTTTATTTCAAAAATAGAGTTTTTGAGAATAATAAAAATTTTGTTTTTATAATGGAAAATGATAAATAGTATAAATTATATTATATTTATTTAAATAATATTTATGTATAAATTAAAAATTAAATCTTTAAAAGGAATGCATGATTGTTTTAGTAGAGATATTTATTTATATCAATATATAGAAAATATGTTTAAAATTTTTATTAATAAATATTCTTTTCAAGAAATAAGATTTCCTATTTTAGAAAATACATTTTTATTTAGTAAGTTTATTTCTAATAATTATAATAATAATATTTTAAAAGAAATGTATTCTTTCTTAGATAAAAAAAAAATAAGTCTTAGTTTAAGACCTGAAGGTACTGTTTGTTGTTTTAGAGCTTATATTGAGAATAAATTATTTTTAGATAGTTTTTTAAATAAATTATGATATATAGGTTCAATGTTCAGGTATGAACGTCCACAAAAATGTCGTTTTAGGCAATTTAATCAAATTGGTTTAGAAATTTTTAATGATGATAGTTTTGTTTCAAATATTGAATTATTATTAATAATTAATAATTTTTTTAAAATGTTAGAAATTAATGATTTTTTATATTTAGAAATAAATTGTATAGGTAATTTTGATGATAGAAAAAAGTATCTTTTTTATATTAAAAAAAATTTTTTAAATATAATAAAAAAAAAATTTCCATTTTTTAAAGATGATTCTAATTTTTTTAGGTTTTTAGATAAAAATAATAAAAATATTAATATTTTAATTCCTAATATACCTTCAATATTTGATTTTATAAATTGTAATTCTAAATTTAATTTTAATAAATTATGTAGAAAATTAGATTTATTAAATATAAAATATATTATTAATAAAAATTTAGTTAGAGGTTTAGATTATTATAATGATTTTGTTTTTGAATGAAAAAGTAATTTTTTAAATAAAAATATTACTATATGTTCTGGAGGAAGATATGATTTTTTAGGAAATTATTTATGTAATAAATATATTCCTGCTGTTGGTTGTGCTATTGGTTTAGAAAGGTTATTTTTTTTATTAAAAAGTAAAAAAAAAAAAGTTTTTTGTAATAAAATTGATATATATATATATTCTTCTTATAATGAATATTCTAAAATGATTGGTTTAATTATTTGTGATAAAATAATTAATTCTAGTATTAAATCATTAAATGTATATAATAATTACTTTTTAAATAAAAAAATTAATAAAATTATAAGTTTAGTTATAAAAAAAAATATTCGTTTTTTAATTATAATAGATAAAAAAGAAATTGAAGGAAATTATATTATTTTAAAAGATTTATTTTTAAATATTCAAAAAAAAGTATTTATATATAATATTATAGAAAATATAATTTATTTTTTAAATAAGAATATAATTTAGTTTTTATTATTTATGTTTACTATAGCTATAGTGGGTAATTTTAATTCTGGTAGAACAAGTTTATTTAATTATTTTATATATAAAAAAAATTTTTATAATTTTAATAAAGAAAATAATATTTGTGATTTTAATTATGGTTTATTTGATTATAAAAATAAAAATTTTATTTGTATAGATACATCTGGAATTAATGATTTTGATTTTTTAAAAAAAAAAGATAATTTTGATAAAAAAAATTTATTATTAAATATTTTACAAAAAAAATTTATTTATATATTAGATAATGTTGATTTTATTTTTTTATTAATAGAATCTATGTATATTAAATATAAAGATTTTTTTTTTCTAAATTTTTTTTTAAAATATAAATATAAGATTTATTTATTGATATCAAAAATTGATTTATTTAAAAATTATAAAAATTATATTTATAAGTTTTTATCTCTTAATATTAAAAAAATATATTTTATATCTATTTATAAAGAAAATTTAATATTAAAATTAATAAATAGAATTTATTTGAAATCAATTAAAAAAAAAGAAGTAAATATTTTATTTAAAAAAAATATATTATATTTTTGTGTTAATTTAAATAAATATTTTTTAATTAATTTTGATTTTATAAATAATTATTTAAAAATAAAAAAAAAAAATAAATTAAGAAAATTTATAAAGTTGATTATTTTAGGTAAATCTAATGTTGGAAAATCTACTTTTTTAAATTTTTTTTCTAAAAGAAATAGATCTTTAGTTTCTAGTAATTTAAATACAACTAAAGATTTTTTTATATGTAATTTATTTTTGAATAATACTAATTATTTAATTAGTGATTCTCCTGGTTTATATAATTATCATTATATATATAGAAATAAAAAATATTTTCTTTTTTGAAAAAATATATTTTTTAATAATATAATTATTTATATATTTGATATTAATATTGGTATTTCTAGATTTGATTTACGTATATTAAAATTTTTATTAAATAATGGTAAATTTTTAATATTAATTTTTAATAAATCTAATTTTTCAAATAAAGAAAAAAAAAAATATAAAAATATTTTATTTAAAAGATATGATTTTATGAAATATATGAATATATATTTTTTAAATAATAATTTTAAGAAAAATGAAAAAAATATTAATATTATATATAAAGATATAAATATTAATTATAAAAATATTTTTTTATATAAAATAAATAGTTTAAAATTGACTAAAATTTTAAAAAAAGCTATTAATAATTATGATGAGAAAAATATTACTTTAAATAAAGTAAAATTAAAATATGCACATGTTGGAAAATATAATCCATTATTAATTGTTATTCATGGAAATAAAATAGATAAAATTAATATTTCTTATAAAAAATATTTATTGAATTTTTATATGAAACATTTAAAAATTTCTGGTTATATAATTTCTTTAAAGTTTAAAGAAATATATAATCCTTTTATTAAAAAAAAGTAAAAATATTTATTGGGTAATCGCTATTTTAAATGTAATAGAGGAAAGTCCGGGCTCCTTAGGATAAGATGCCAGATAACATCTGGAAATATATATATAATAATATATATATTATATATATATTATGAATAGTGCAACAGAGAATAACCGCCGAGAGGTAAGGGTGAAAAAGTATTGTAAGAAAATACTATATATTATAGTAATATAATATATGTGTAAACTCCATCTGGAGCAAGGTTATAAATAAAATATTAAATATTATAATAGTAATGTATTTATCCATACATGTATTTATTATTTTATGGTATACTGCTTGAGTTAATAAGTGATTATTAATCTAGATTAATGATTACCTTTATTGTAATACAATAAACAGAACCCGGCTTATAAATAATTATTTTTATTTATATATTTGTTTTTAAAAATTTTAAAATTTATAAAATTTTATTTTATTAATAATTTTATTATTTATATAATTATAACTAATAATTTATATATAAAAAAATAAACATATGTTAAAAATATTTAATACATTTAGTAAAAAAAAAGAAATTTTTATACCTAAAAATAAAAATAAAGTAAATATATATGTTTGTGGAATTACTATATCTGATTATTGTCATATAGGTCATGGTCGTACATTTTATTTTTTTGATATTTTATTAAGATATTTAAAGTTTTTAGGTTATAAATGTAATTATGTTCGTAATATTACTGATATTAGTAGTAAATTAATAAATAATATAAAAAATATTAATAATTTTAAAATATTGTCAAATAGCATGATAAATGCTATGAATAATGATTTTTTAAATTTAAATTTTTTAAAACCTAATTTTGAACCTAAAATAAGTGATAATATTAATTTAATTATTTTTTATATAAAAGAATTATTAATTAAAAATTATGCTTTTATAGATAATTTTGGAAATGTTTTATATAAAGATAAAAAAAAAAAAAATAATAATTTTATATTATGAAAAATTATTAATAATAGAGATAAAAAAAAAAAATTTATAGGATGAAATTCTCCTTGAGGTAATGGTATTCCTGGTTGACATATAGGATGTTGTGTTTTAAGTAATTATTATTTATCTAATATTGATATTCATGGTGGGGGTTTTGATTTATTATTTCCTCATCATAAAAATGAAATTTTATTATCTAAATGTATTTTTAATAAAAAAAATTTTGTAAGTTATTGAATACATTCAGGATTAGTTATATATAATAATTATAAGTTATCTAAATCTTTTAACAATTATTTTTTAATAAATGATTTGTTAAAAATTTATCATCCAGATGTCATTAAATATTTTTTAATGTCAACTCATTATAGAAAAAAAATATTTTTAAATTTTGATAAATTAAATTTTTGTAAAACAATTGTTAATAAATTATATTTTTCTATAAAAGATTTAAATTTAGATATTAATTTATTAAAAAATGATTTTAAAGGTTTTATTGAATTTGATGATTATTTTATTAAATTTATGAATGATGATTTTAATATTCCTAAAGTTTATAATATTATTTTTTATATGATTAATGAAATTAATAGACTTAAAAAAAAAAGTAATTATTTTTTAGCTAGTAAATTAGGTGTTAAAATGAAAAATTTATTAAAAATTATAGGTTTATTAAATTTTAATATAGAAGATTATTTTAAAAATAAAAAAATTTTAAATATTAAATTTGTAAATTATAATATTTTAAATAAAATAAAAAAATTAATTAAAATAAGAAATATTGCTCGTTTAAAAAAAAAGTGAAATGTTGCTGATTATATTCGTGAAAAATTAAAAAAAAATAATGTTTTTTTGATAGATTATAAAAATAATTTTACTGATTGATATTTAAACTAGTGATTTTTTATATATAAAAAAAATATTTTTTAATAAAATACTTATTGTCATTGGACCAATACCACCAGGAGTTGGTGTTATATATTTTATTTTTTTAATTATTTTTTTAATATTTATATCTCCTTTTATTTTTCCATTTTTATCTTTATTTATACCTATATCTATTATTATTGAATTTTTTTTTATTCATTTTGTTGGAAATAAATTATATTTTCCTACTGCGCTAATTAGAATATTCGCGTTATTTATATATTTTTTAATATTTTTTGTTTTTTTATTTATTAATGTTACTGTACATTTATTATTTATTAATTCCATTAGCATTGGTTTTCCTACTAAATTTGAAGATCCTATAATTACTGCATTTAAACCAGCAATATTGATTTTATAATTTTTTAATAATTTTATTACTCCGTAAGAAGTACAAGGTCTTATATTTGGTTGTCCTTGTGATAATTTTCCTATATTATAAGCATGTAATCCATCTACATCTTTTTTAGGATTAATTGTATTTATTATTTTATTTTCATTTAGATATTTTGGTAATGGTAATTGTATTAATATACAATTTATTTTTTTATTTTTATTTATTCTTTTTATTATTTTTATTATTTTTTTTTCTGATATTTTTTTAATAATTTTATATATAAAATATTTTATTCCTATATTTTTAAAAATTTTACATTTTTTTTTTATATATATATCAGATGATTTATTTTTTCCTATATAAATAATTATTATTATTGGTTTTTTATTTGTTTTTTTTTTTAGAAAATATATATTTTTTTTTATTTTTTTTGTTATTTTTTTTAGATATTTGTTTCCGTATAAAAATTTATAATTTATCATTATTGACTTATAAAATATATTAGTGTTAGTATATTTTTATTATGCGCTCTTAGCTCAGTGGATAGAGCAACAGCCTTCTAAGCTGTAGGTCACAGGTTCAAATCCTGTAGAGCGTGTTAAATAAATTTTTAAAGAATTTTTTTTTCTAATGATATTTTTAATACTTCTTTTATATTTTTAAGATAATATATTTTGAATTTTTTTATTATATCTTTAGGTATTTCTTCTAAATCATTTTTATTTTCATATGGTATTATTACTTTTTTTATACCTCCTCTTAAAGCTGCTAGTAACTTTTCTTTTAATCCTCCTATTGGTATTATTTTACCATGTAAAGTTATTTCTCCAGTCATTGCTATATTTGATAATATTGGATTTTTAGTTAATACTGATATTATAGATGTACATATAGTTATTCCAGCACTTGGTCCATCTTTTGGAGTAGCTCCTTCAGGTATATGAATATGTATATCTTTTGATTCATAAAAATTATCTTTTATTTTTAGTTTTTTAGTTAATGATCTTACTACTATCATTGATATTTGTATAGATTCTTTCATTACTTTTCCTAAATATCCTGTATAAGTTAATCTTCCTTTTCCTGGAATACAAATAGATTCTATTGTTAATAATTCTCCTCCTGTTTCAGTTCATGCTAATCCTGTAGCTTCTCCTATTTTATTTTTTAATTTAACTTTTTCGAAATTGTATTTTTTAATTCCTAAAAATTTTTTTATATTTTTTTTATTTATTTTAATATTTTTTTTTTTTTTATTTAATGCTATTATTTTTACTGTTTTTCTACATATTTTTGATATTTCTTTTTCTAAATTTCTTACTCCAGATTCTTTTGTATAATATCTTATTATTTCTATTATTATATTATTACTTATTTTTATTTCTTTTTTATTTAAAAAATTTCTTTTTATTTGTTTTGGTATTATATATTTTTTTGATATATTTATTTTTTCTTTTTCTGTATATCCATGTATTTTAATTATTTCCATTCTATCAAGTAAAGGATTTAATATATTATTTATTGAATTTGCTGTTGCTATAAACATTACTTGAGATAAATCGTAATCTATTTCTATATAATTATCATTAAAATATTTATTTTGTTCTGTATCTAATACTTCTAATAGAGCAGAAGATGGATCTCCTCGCGTGTTATTTGAAATTTTATCTATTTCATCTAATAAAAATAACGG
The DNA here is from genome assembly GCA_015134075.1 of Candidatus Stammera capleta. Taxonomy (GTDB): domain Bacteria; phylum Pseudomonadota; class Gammaproteobacteria; order Enterobacterales; family Enterobacteriaceae; genus Stammera; species Stammera capleta_B. The sequence goes on along the minus strand of CP062308.1, from coordinate 1,271 downwards.
ATTTTTTGTTTTTGATTTTGTTATTTTTTGTATTATTTTTCCAGGCATTGAACCTATATATGTTTTTCTATGACCTCTAATTTCAGCTTCATCATATATTCCTCCAAGTGACATTTTTATGTATTTTCTTCCTGTAGCTTTAGATATAGATTTTCCTAAAGATGTTTTTCCTACTCCTGGAGGTCCAACGAAACATAATATAGGTCCTTTTATTTTATCTGATCTATTTTGTACTGCTAAATATTCTAGTATTCTTTCTTTTACATCATTAATTCCATAATGATCTTTATCTAATATTTTTTTAGCTTCGTATAAATCTTTTTTTATTTTATTTTTTTTTTTTCAAGGTATTTGTATTAATCAATCTATATAATTTTTTATTACTGAAGCTTCTGATGATAATGGTGACATTAATTTTAATTTTTTTATTTCTGATTCTATTTTTTTTTTAGCTTCTTTAGAAAATTTTATATTTTTTATTTTTTTTTTAATTAATTTATATTCATTTGTTGTATTATCTAATTTATTTAATTCTTTTTGTATTGCTTTTATTTTTTCATTTAAATAATATTCTTTTTGGTTTTTTTCCATTTGAATTTTAACTTTATTACTTATTTTTTTTTCTATTTTAAGAATATTAATTTCAGAATTTATAGCAATCATTATATATTCTAATCTTTTATTTATATCAAATAATTCTAATATATGTTGTTTTTCTCTTATTTTTAATGGTATATGAGTAGCTATTGTATCTGATAATTTATCTGGATCTTTTATTTTATTTAGTGAATTTATTATTTCTAGAGGTATTTTTTTATTTAATTTTACATATATTTCAAATTGATTTATAGTACTTTTTATTAAAGCTATTTTTTCTTTTTTATTTATTTTTTTAATATTTATTTTTTCTATTTTTGATATAAAATATTTTCCTTTATCTTTTATTTCTAATATTTTTGCTCTTTGTATTCCTTCTACTAATACTTTAATTGATCCATCTGGTAGTTTTAATATTTGTATTATTGATGATAATGTTCCTATTTTAAATAAATCATTTATTTTTGGTTCAACTATTGATGAATTTTTTTGTGCTACTAACATAATTTTTTTATTTTGTTTCATTGATAATTCTAAACAAAATATAGATTTTTTTCTTCCTATAAATAATGGAATTATCATATTTGGATATACTATTATATCTCTTAAAGGTAATAGTGGGATCTCATTATTTTTTTGAGATCATTTTGAATGCATAATATTTACTCCTTTAT